>JBDSEA010000161.1:0-9842 GCA_039920305.1 Chitinophagales bacterium | reverse complement strand
GGCCGATATGCCTCACGACTGGACTACCTGGAGGGCAATGCTGCCAAATTATCTGGAAACAAGATTTTAAATCCAATGAAAACAGATTGACCGTAGGGTGACCGGCGAGGCTTGGTAATTTTGGTTTGAAATTTAAAAAGTCCTGGGATCAGGTACATACAATATTAATCTCGGTTCCTTATACATCTACTTCGGGTCTGCTGAAAAGCCCTGAAACCCTTTATCCACAATAGTTTGGTGGAAACAAAAGATACAACAAGTGCAAAGGTTATTGAACTTTACATTCTAAAAGCTTGCACTTCCATGATTCGTTACAGCCCCTGTAGTCAACTTAGCATCCAAGGTTTTGAGACACCCTTTGAACAACATCTGAACGGGCAGAATCGCTGGATAAAATTAGCCACTGCCATTCCATGGGATCAGATGGCTGCACTATACTACAAACGCTTGTCGGCCCACCAGGGAGCTCCTTGTGTAGATGCACGTCAGGTGATAGCTGCCATGATCATTAAACATCAACTGGGATTAGATGATCGAGGTACCATTGAGTTGATCCAGGAAAATGTGTACCTGCAATATTTTGCCGGGCTTAGTTCATTTACTACCCAGCCGTTATTTGATCCCAGTTTATTTGTTACGCTGCGAAAACGCATGGGCGCAGATTTGTTTGATCGCTTCAATCAATACATCATCTGCAAAGCACAAGGCAAGCCACTGCCGGTAGCAGATGCTGAAGATCAGGCGGCAAGCGGTGGAGTGGATGTTGATTGCAACGATACTGCTGCTGATCACACAACAAACAAAGCTGTAAAGCAGCCGGTTCAAAACCCGCCCGATCACCCGGCTTGCAATGATATATCCACGCCCGATGAAAAAAACAAAACCGGATCGGGCGACACCCAACAGAGTTCAGCGGACGATAATAAACCGGTGACCAATACATGCTCACTCAACAATAAAGGCAAGCTGATGCTGGATGCTACGGTAGCACCGCAGCAGATTCTGTATCCTACCGATTTGGATTTAGTAAACCGGTCGCGTGAAGAAAGTGAGCGATTGATTGACGAACTCACGAGCCATCTTGCATTAAAGAAAAAACCTCGCACCTACCGGCGCAATGCAAGAAAACAATACCTCAATGTAGCCAAGAAGAAAAACAAAACCAAAAAGCAACTGCGTCGTGCTATCAAAGGCGGGCTCCAATACCTGCGGCGCAACCTCAATAGTATTGACCAATTACTCGATAAAACCGCAGAACAGCCGGGGCCTTTATCGTTTCGCGATCTGAAGATAATGTGGGTGATCCGACTGATCTATGAACAACAACAGCAGATGTATAAAGACGGCACCCATTCAGTGCCACACCGCATTGTGAACATCTATCAGCCGCATGTGCGTCCCATTGTTCGTGGCAAAGCGGCTGCTCATACCGAGTTCGGAGCTAAGCTGGACGTGAGTTTAAGCAATGGGTATGCTCGCCTGGACCAGATCAGTTGGGAAGCCTACAACGAAAGCACCCACCTCAAAATGCAAGTAGAAAACTATCACCGCTTACATGGCTACTATCCCGAAGCGATGATTTGTGACGGTATCTATGGAACACGCGATAATCGCACGTGGCTCAGCCAACGAAACATTCGCTTCGTTGGCAAACCATTGGGGCGACCATCTAAAGAATCGTTAACTGCCTATCAGAAGCAAAAACAAAAACGAGAGCGTGCATCACGCAACCAGATTGAAGGCAAGTTCGGACAAGGTAAACAAGGCTATGGGTTAGATAACATCCGGGCACGATTGCAACCTACATCAGAATCATGGATCGCCTGCATTTTCTTCGTCATGAACCTGCAACGGTTCATTGCTTTGCTCTTAAAAAACTTACTCAATAGCTTAGCTGATCTACACCAATGGCTTTTGAAGCGAGATGAGAAAATATTTTTATTACCCCATCCCATTAACCTCTACCCGGCCGGATATAAAAATTATTTTTGCTGACTTTTTCAGCAGACCTTAGGTAAGATCTGTTTCGGATTTATGGCTGATGTACATCCTGACAAAAATTATTATTGAACCAGGGAACCATTTAGATTCAGCAGATTTATCTCAGCGGATTTTGCAGCAAAAGCTGCGGTTATGTAGGCTGCACCGGCATCATCGAATGATTTATGTGCCCGCTGCAATTCAATCTGAGTTATAGCATACAGCTTATATTCTTCGAGAGCTATCTGTAAGTTTTCCCTCGCAAGCTCCAGATTCTCTTTCAGCAGAATCATTTGCTCCATAGCCGATTGATATTTGTGCATTGCATTAGTTATTGATGCGCGGATTTCGCTGAGCACTTGCCGGTATTGGAAATTCGCATTTTGTAAATTGATTTTAGAAATTGCGACCTGGTTTCGTGTTTTGAATCCATCGAACAGATTGTATGTCAAGCTAAGTCCTGCATTCCAGCCCTGATTTTGATTCAGAAGAAAGAAGCTGGCCGATGAAGTAGTCTTGTTGTATTCATAGCCTGCGGTTAAATCCAGTTGCGGAAAATAGAGAGAACGGTTCTGGCTGAGGATGGCTGTTTGAATACCGGCATTAATATCAGCTGCAATAAGCGAAGGATTATAGCGTCGCAGAAATTGCTCGGTTGTGTCAGGATTCAGATTTGCAATAAGTAGGATAGAATCTATAACCTCAAAATCAAGGTCAGGACGCTGCTGCAGGAATTGATTCAGATTTGTTTTTGAATCAAGCAATGCATTAAGCTGGTTATAATATGCTGACCGTTCAGCATTGCGGTCAATCTGTGACTGCAGCACCTGTTGCCTTGTTCCCTTGCCGTTGTTCTGAAGGTTTCTTGCTGTGTTAAATTGTACATCATAATATTTCAGGCTGCTGTCAATTTGAACCAATAGCTGCTTTTGCTGAACAACATTATAATATGCATACATGATATTGGCGATCAGGTTCTGCAGATTTTCTTTTCCAGTGGTTCGGGATTGATTTTCCTGCAAATGCAGCAGCTTAGCAGTGGCAAACATTTTTCCTCCATCAAACAGCGTCCATGTGGCGCCAAGGCTGGCATAGGTGGATTTTGTTATAGCATTATTTTGATTCAGCTCCGTCCCATTCGAATAATGTTGATTGATGTTGTTATCAGTATAGGTATAAAATCCTGTTAAACCGAGTGAAGGAAGAAAGCCGGCATTCCCCGGCGAATTATTAAGTGCAGCAGCTTCCGAATTATTGCTGTCAATGATCACCTGGTAATTTTGATGCAGTCCTGTATAAATGGCTTCTTCCAGAGATAGGAATTTTGGTGATTGTGCCATTGCACAATTAGCAATGGTTGAAAGAATGAAAAAAAGAAATGCTTTCATATCCGGTGTTATTTCATGGCGAAAATTACGATGCGTTCTTGAGGAAGAGCCGCGCGCAATAAACCAAGTTTGATTCAGAATTATTTCAGCATCAGTGATTTTCAATTTTCATGGTAACATCCACATCCCAGTTTGCACGGATGTTTATTGCAGGGGTATAGAAGAAAATTTTTTCCGGCTGCAGATGCTTCCAGTAATTACCCGTATCCCATTGAAAATTATTGTTACCGTCCTCAATCACTTTAAAGAAATAGTTGCCTGGTGGCAATCCATCAAAATGCAGAGCAGAAGTGGTGGTTCTGATTCTTTTCTTTGCCACAATTATTCCATCCCTGTTTCGGAGCTCGTAATATAAACTGTTAGGAGAAAGCGAATCAGAAAATGAAATTTTAACAGTGAGCGTACCCAGTTCCTCCTCCGAAAAAACCTTTACAGGAATCATCGTGCTGTCGTTATAGTTTCCGTACAAGTCCCGGAAAGACGAATCCGGGATCAGCGCCGTATATTTTATTCCTTGCCTGAAATTAAAATTGACGACCACCCGGTTTTTTCCGGTTGCTGAATCTGAATAAAATTGCGGGGTAAGCCCGATGCCTTTGTGTGCCGTATCTTCTAAAATAAAAACTTTACTTTCCCTGATGATTTCAGTTACAGGCAGTGAAAAATCCAGTATCAGCTCATCACCTTCCTTTAATTGTGCAGAGCCCTTTCCACCCCTTGAAAGGGTGCTAATCGTCAATCCTGCCGATGACCTTTTTAGTTTTGAGTCACTGCCCTTCATTCTTACTTTAATGGTATCGTCAAAATCATCATCGTGAAGAACTAAAGCGATGCTGTCGGATTTCAAATCATTCACCCAGACTGAAATTGTATCATGAGCTATGTTGTGCTCCGTGATGATGTCAATGGAATCTTTAACAGGCGTAATCTTCAGGTTCAGTGTCCTCTTTGCGAAAAAAATCATTGCCTTCCCTGCCTGGTATGAAGCAGTCCCGAGAATATTTTGTTTCTCCGCAACAGGCTTAAAGAATGCAAGCACATACATTCCGGTTGTGTCTTTGATCTCAATTGCAGAATCCAGAAATCCTACTGATTCCCCGGGTTGAGTATACATCAGGTTAAAATCCTGATCTTCAAGCGCGAAAAGCTTATAATTTCCTCCTGCCAGGTGGTTGAGAATAAAATGTCCTGATGAATCCGTGCGTGCATTATAATCCGGCCGTTGCAGGGCAACCACGGAATCACCTGCATCATGGTACAGCATCACCAGTAAACCAGGTTTTGTTTTTCCATCCTGTGCTTTGATAACCAGTCCTCTGATGCGAAATGAGTCAATGGTAGCGCCAGTACTGAAAACATACTGATAATCAAGCATGGTGTTGCCTTCTGTAATATCTTTTATTGCGCTTCCGAAATTTACGGTATAAGTAGTATTAGCCTTGAGGGAATCAGGCATTGAAATGAGCAACGTTTTTCCATGCAGCCGGTATTCCACCTTTGATGTGAGGGCGGGAGAAAAAAAGATTTGATTCGTTGCATCACTGAGCTGTACAAATTCATTGAATGTGATGCTGATTCTGGGTGAATGAAAATAGGTTGAAAGGTTTTTCGGATTTTCTTTTTCAACAACTGGTGGCAGTATATCTTTTATTCCACCTGTGGGAGGTATCTGGCTGGCGCAGGATACCAGTATGAGAGATATAAAAAAATAATAAAAGAAGCGAAGAAGCACAGTGCGGGTAAAAATAGAGAATGCATTCCTCACACCGTGTGAAGTCATAATTCATTATGCAAGGCATAAATTAGCCAGGGTTAATTGTTATCAGTTTCTTAAATGAACAAAGCTGAAATAAGGGTCAACTATTATGATGGTCAATATTCCATTTCTTCGAAATATAGTAATACATGATCCTTTATGAAATCTTCCTGTTCCTCTAAATTCATTACAGGTAGTTTTTTTCTGGCTATCCAGTGGGGCCAGCCATCCTGGTCAGTTCCAGTAATATCATAATATCCGGATCTGGAGAGAATACTGCACGTGGCAATGTGCATCAGGTCCTGCTTTTCTTCCTTTGTAAATTTCTTTTTGATCTTACCAAGCTCCCGTACGCCGATCAGCATGAGAATGGCATTCATGTCCGGTGCTTTTCCGAATTGCATTTTCAATTTGCCACGGAGCTCAAGCCATTTCTTTTCGCGATTCAGAAATTCTTCGTTCATGTTAGATCATCATGGTAAATAACGCGGTATAGTTTAAAAAACAGAAGTAGCCAATAAACCGTTTTAAACTTTGAATTCAAAATCATCTGCATCCTTTAAAAAGGGAAGTGATCCGCGTATGTGGTTAAGATGATAGAAGGACAACGTACATGAGTGAACACATTCCGTATTGTCAGCCCTCCAAATAATTTCACCCCTGGGATCAACCACCGCGCTTTCTCCCGGATAGTAAAAGTCATTGCCATCCGTGCCTACCCTGTTCACACCAAGCACATAGCACTGATTTTCAATAGCCCGGGCCTCAAGCAGGGTTTTCCATGCATGTATCCTCCTTTCAGGCCAGCTGGCAACATAAATGAGGATATCATAATAAGCATCTCCTCCATACAAATTCTTTTCATCCTCATTATTCAGGATTGAACTGGTTTCATTTTCCTTTAAAGTCCTTATAAATCTGTTTCTGCTCCATACCGGAAAACGCAGATCGTAGCAAACCAGCGGAAGAATTTTCCACCCCTTAAGTTCAACCAAAAGTTTTTGATAGCCTGCAGAATAGTGATTTTGTTCTTCTCCTAAACCAAACAGGTGCCGCTTATCATAAATTTCAAAACTGCCATCAGCACGCATCCATATAAGTCTGTTGAAAAAAGGGTTTCTGCCGGTCATTTCGGATGGAGCAGTTGATTTGATCATCAGGCTTCCGCAGATCACGCATTTTTTTTTCTGAGCTGTTTCTTTCATCCAGTTTATTGCATTGCCTTCCATTGTTTCTGCAAATTTCTCCGGGCTCATGCTAAAGCCTGTGCTGAACATTTCAGGAAGCAGGATCAAATCAACCGGCTCATGAATCAATTCAATCTTCTCAGAAAACATCTTGAGGTTTGCCGGTGGGTTTTCCCAGTGCAGGTCGGATTGGATAAGTGTGATGTGGACGTCCTCTTTCATTTGCTGGTTAAAAATTTCGAAAACAAAATGTAACGCTTACCCAGGTTTTCCAACCGTGTTTTTACATTGATCTTTTTATTGTCTTCGCTGAGATTATACAGTTCGGGAAGCAACTTTATTTGCCCGATGTGATGATGGATTTTTCTAAGCAGAGTCTCACAATCATAGCTGATGTATTTTTTAAGAAAAGGATTTTCGCCGGTCATTTCGGCAGTGATTTTTCCACTTTTTATCTTACTGAAGTCAAAGCCTTCATCCATCGCCTTAGTAAGTTGTTCTGACCTGAGCTTCTCAATTATTTTTTCCTCGGCAACATTCTTATCAAGGTAATGATCGAGAATCAAATCCATATTAAATTCTACCTCTGCAAGAACACTGTTCTTTACTCCGCGGGCTTTTGTTTTCTCATCGCGCACATCCTTAATTATCCCTGACGAACTTTTTGCAAGTCCGAATAGCTCCCTGATGAAATCAATCATGATCATTTGTCTATGCGAAAAGTAAAATAATAATGTCAAACAGCGGACTTATTCAAATCGTGGCTTATTAGCTTTGAAAAATAATTTGATAATGAAAAAAGTTTTCAGGCATAAAAGCACCTGGATGATTATTCTTGTTTTAGTGCTGGCTGCACCGCTGATATACGGGTATGCCATGATGAGTTCTTTCATCTGGAGTGACAAAGAAATCACTGAATATTTCAAAAACAAAATCAGCCCATCCTTCAAAACTTACATGGTAAATGGCCGCTCTGTTTTTTACGCTTCTGCTGGTAATGACACACTTCCAATGGTACTTTTCATCCATGGCGCTCCCGGATCATGGTATGATTTCATTGAATATTTTGGAGACAGTAATCTTATTTCTCAAACCCATCTGGTTGCTCCTGATCGTCCCGGTTATGGTAGGTCTGGTGAAGGAGATTTCATTACTTCTATCGAAGCTCAGTCAAATATGATTGAGCCATTGCTTCATTTGAATAAATCGAAGCAACCCTTAATGCTGGTGGCTCATTCTTATGGAGGGCCTATTGCTGTTAAGTTGGCAACCGATCATCCGGATAGAATAAAATGCATGCTGCTGATCGCTCCTCAGATTGATCCCGGGAACGAAAAACAGTTCGCCATTGACAAACTGGCAGATGTTGAAGTTCTTCAGCGTATGATGCCTAAGATGTGGCTTGCTGCTTACCATGAAAAAAAAACACACATTGATGAATTGAAAAAGATGGATGAAGCTTGGGAAAAAATTTCAATTCCCGTCATATACATGCATGGGCTTGAAGATCAGATTGTTTCGCCGGAGAATGCCCGATTTGCAAAGCTGAAATTTACGAATGCCCCCATGGACATGATCACTTTCCCCAATGAAAATCATTTCATACCATGGACCCGGCAGGATTCAGTTACCAGGATTATTTTAAGTAATACCCGTGAATAGATTCCATCGACCTTCTGTTTTCATATTCAGATTCTAAGGGAGCTTTTAAGTGAAATGCAATACAATGCACTTTAATTGATTTGCCATTGTCCGGATTTTTTTTGAGAGTCGCTGGTGTATTTTCTAAGACTAAACCAAAATCTGGAACCAGTCATGCTGCTTATAAAGTTATAGCATGAGGATTACTCCGCAAACCGAATGGCATCTTTTCCCAGCCATCTAAAAGCATTGTCCCAGAGCAATTTTCTTTTTACCTTTTTTTTGAGATCCATATCTTCAATCAGCTTTCCTGGTATCAGCTCACCAAGTGGAAAAGGATAATCAGTACCCAGGCATACTCTGTCTTCACTGAATAATTTCAGAATGAAGCGCAGCATGCTTTTGTCATGCGTAAGTGAATCGAGCCAGAATTTTCCGAGATAATTTTTAGGGTGCGCTGAATTATCAATAGCCATCAGATCCGGTCGTTCATCAAATCCATGGGCGATTCTTCCGAAAGTTGCTGGAAATGATCCGCCACCATGTGCAAAGGCAACGCGCAGCTTAGGAAATTTTTCAAATATTCCTCCGAAGATCATCGAGCAAATGGCACGTGATGTTTCGGCAGGCATTCCTACCAGCCACGGGAGCCAGTATTTCTGCATTTCATTCCTTCCCATCATCTCCCATGGATGAATGAAGATGCAGGCATTTAATTCTTCAGCCGCGTTAAAAATTTCTGAGAACTGTGGCTCGTTCAGGTTGAGCTGATTCACGTTGCTGCCTATTTGTATGCCTGCAAATCCCGGTACCTTCATCATTCGCTCTAATTCTTTTACTGCAAGACCGGGGGACTGCATCGGAATGGTTGCAAGTCCAATAAAGCGATCCGGAAATTGCGCAACCACTCCTGCAATATGGTCATTGAGAAAACGTGAAACATCGAGGGCGTCCTGTGCTTTCGCCCAATAGTTGAACAGCACAGGAATTGTACTCAGAACCTGTACATCCACATGGTGATGATCGCATTCCTTAATTCGTCTTTCAGCATCCCAGCAATTACTTTCAATTTCTCTGAAAAATTTATCTCCAATCATCATCCTTGCTTTGCAGTGGGTATGATGCCGGAGATGAATAAAATCCCCGTATCCGAATTTTTCACTCCATTTTGGCAAATGCTCTGGTATGATATGGGTATGAATGTCAATCTTGCGCATGAAGGGAAAGTTAGATAATTTTTCATTTGAATCATGAAAACCCAATTGAGTCACAGAACGCAATTTGTGGTAGTAATTTTTGAGCCATGCCTGAAGGTACTCTTTGAGAGTTAATTGAAAACACAGTCTGTACTTCAACCCAGGCTCGCTGGCGATAAATCAGCGCATTATAAGGAACCGGCTGTTTGCGATGTAAAATGATGTGTAGAATATTAAAACCGGGGGAGATGAATTCAGGAAAGAGCTGAATTTCTTTTTATTGCATTGAAGCTCCTTCCACTATATTGAGTGAATTACAAATCTTATTTAATCCTTATCTTTCTCACTGAGTAAATCAATAGGGGATGCATCGTTTTGGAGAAATTCCATTCGTGCGGATTGTAATTCCATTCTGTGGTGGCATATTGATCTATGCCTTAAGTGATTTTCATTTCCCTCTCACAGCGCTTTTTATTCTGCTTTCGCTTTATTTTCTTTTGCAAATAGTTGTTGGCAGAAAGGCATCCTCACTTTTTCGCTTTCAATACTTATTCGGCTTCTTGTGGATTGCAATCCTTTTGGTGATCGGGAATCAGCTGGCTTTTTTTCAAAATGACAGCAATGCCCCTGACCACTATCTGAAGCAAAAAAATTTTGATTTTGCCCAAATAAAATTATCTGAGCCCCTTATTGA
>JBDSEA010000160.1:0-7272 GCA_039920305.1 Chitinophagales bacterium | reverse complement strand
CCGATTCAGATCTTTGTACTGCCGGTTGCTGTTTCATCGCTTCATTATGAGAAGATTCTTCTTTCTGGAACAAGGGCGATGATCTTTTCACTGAAATATCTGAAGTAGAATTGCTGGTCTTTCTTGTACCCTGCTTTTTCAATTCAATAGTTTTGTTCGGATTTTGCCGCTCTTCCAGCATTAATTCATTACCTACGTTTTTATCCTGAGAGGACTTCCAATTCAAATCCTGTGTAAAATTTTGTCTCGGGGATTTCGAATTCTGTTGTTGATTATGAATGCTTCTTTCAGGGATATTCCCTTTTTTCTCGCCTTGTACCGGTTGAATATTTGGTGATGCGTTCTTAATTTCTTTTACAGGTGGAATTTTGGAAATGGTACCTCCTGAATGAATCATCTTATCATTCACATCGCCCCTGCTGTTGTCATTAATCAAATGATTGTTCCCATTGACAGTTTGACCATTGCCTGATTCTTTGTATCGTCTTCCACCATCATCATTCGAAGAGTTATTCGAAGCAGAACCATGGGAGCCATAATAACTATTGCTGCCTGAACCGCCACCGTAACCATAACCGTCGCCTCCATAACCATAACCATAACCATATCCGTAAGGTGAATAAGGATAACCCCACGCATACATCGGGCTATACCAGTAAGGATAATACAAAGAGGTGTGCCAGGGATTGTACCATGAATACCAAGGATCATAGTAAGGATAATATCCTCCAAAGCCAAATCCGATTGATAAGCTCAAACCTGGAGAGCTATAAAAGGGAGCACTGAAACCAAAACCAGTATAAAAAGGGTCGTAGTAACCAAATCCCATATAAGGTGAATAGAAGTGATTTAATTGCGAAGTATACCATCCCCCATCATTATTTGATCCATTATAATAATTGTTGGTGATGTAGGTGGTCCCATCCTCATCCTGATACTGCTCAGAAGAAGACTGATCGGGCGAACCATTTTGCTGATCCTGATCTCCACGATCATAATCATTGGATCGTTCAGAATTCCTTTCGTTCTCAGAATAAGAGTTATTGTAACCTTTATTCGGAGAAGTTTGTGGTGCAGGTTCAGGTGCAGGTGCCGTTTTGGTAATGTATAAATCATCGGAGGTTTCATTAGAAACCTGTGCTGATACAGAATATGACACAAGCATGATTAAGAGGCTTGCTGCAATCGAGATGTAATTTTTCATGGCTTAGATATTTTTCAATTTGAACAGATATTATTCCTCAAACTTTCCTTCGAAATCTATTTCAATACATTACTTTTCGCACCGCTATTTTTCAATCATTATGCCAAAACTAAGTAATGAAGAATCAATCTCCAAATAAAGAAATTACCAGACGAAACGATGACTATTCACAATGGTATAACGACCTCGTGATAAAGGGCGGGCTGGCAGACTATTCTGCAGTGCGGGGTTGCATGGTAATTAAACCTTATGGCTATGCTATCTGGGAAAAAATGCAGCAAATACTGGACAGGATGTTTAAGGATACCGGCCATGTAAATGCATATTTCCCTCTTTTTGTACCAAGAAGTTTTCTGGAAATGGAGGAAGGTCATGCTGAAGGATTTGCAAAGGAATGTGCTGTTGTGACTCATTACCGCTTAAAGGCCAACCCTGATAAGAAAGGAACTTTAATGGTGGATCCTGATTCTAAGCTGGAAGAAGAATTAATTGTGAGACCTACCAGTGAGGCAATCATCTGGAATTCCTATAAAAGCTGGATCAAATCTTACCGTGACCTTCCACTTTTGATCAATCAATGGGCAAACGTAGTCCGCTGGGAGATGCGCACCCGTTTGTTTCTGCGGACTACAGAATTTCTCTGGCAGGAAGGACACACAGCCCATTCAACCAGTTTCGAGGCTGTTACAGAAGCGAATAGCATGCTCGGAGTTTATGCCACATTTGCGGAACAATGGATGGCATTGCCGGTAATCAAGGGGGTGAAAACAGCAAGTGAAAGATTCGCAGGTGCCGTGGAAACATTCTGCATAGAGGCGCTGGTTCAGGATGGTAAAGCCATTCAGGCCGGAACTTCGCATTTCCTCGGACAAAATTTTGCAAAGGCATTTGATGTCACTTTTACCACTAAGGAAAATAAAATTGAGCATGTATGGGCGACATCATGGGGGGTTTCTACCAGATTGATCGGAACGCTCATCATGGCGCACAGTGATGATCACGGCCTGGTTTTGCCGCCCAGGCTTGCACCCATACAAGTAGTGATCATACCCATATCACGCAACGAGGATGAATTGCATCTAATTGATGAAAAGGTTTTACCCATTAAAAAGGAACTGGAATCAAAAGGTATTTCCGTGAAATATGATAACGATGACAAGCAGAAGCCCGGGTGGAAATTCGCTGAGTATGAGCTGAAGGGAGTGCCTGTCCGCATCGCGATCGGCCCGCGGGATTTACAGAATAATTCTGTTGAAGTGGCGCGGCGTGATCTGCTTTCGAAGCAACTCATTTCAATGGAGGGCCTCACGGAGGCAGTAGTAAAGCTTCTTGATGACATTCAAATTTCCATTTACAATAAGGCTCTCTCCTTCCGGGAAACAAATACTTTTCACGTGAATACATATGATGAATTCAAGCACATACTTGATTCCACCGGCGGATTTATTTCTGCTCACTGGGATGGAACTTCAGAAACAGAAAATAAGATTAAGGAAGAAACGAAGGCGACGATCCGGTGCATACCGCTTAACAATCTTTCTGAGGATGGTAAGTGTATTTACAGTAGCAATGCATCAAAGCAACGGGTGCTATTTGCCAGATCATATTGAGATGCGAACTTTGGAGTGGATGAAAAGACATTAACCAGCGGGTGATAGTCCATGGATAAAGTACGACTCTAAAAAGTAAAACGTATGTATTGGTGTTGCTTTTCACATCAACTTTCAACCTTATAATGCATCTTTTTTTTATCGGCAATTATGAGTGAATTAAATCTCAAAAAACAGAACAATAAAAACAAATAATTATGTACGATCTTCCATATTACAAAGAAAAGAATGATAATGAAATTAAAAAATTTATTGACGAGCATCCTTTTGCTTTTTTAGCCGGATGTGATGCGGAAAACAAACCTGTTGCAACACAACTACCGGTATTTATTGAAACAGTAGATGGTAAACAAATATTAAGAGGCCATATAATGAAAAACACAGACCATCACAAAGCCTTTTTAAATAATCCAAATGTACTGGTGGTTTTCACCGGGCAACATACCTATGTAAGCGCTACCTGGTACAGCGATCCTCACCTCGCTTCTACATGGAACTATATGTCAGTACATGCCAAAGGCATCATCAGGTTTTTGGATGATCAGGCGTTAGCCGATGTTCTTCGAAAAACCTCCCTGCATTTTGAAGATTACAATAAACAGTCGCCCACCGTTTTTGACAATCTCCCGGAAGAGTTCAAGCATAAGATGATGAAAGCAATTGTTGCTTTCGAAATTGAGATTATTGAATTGAACAATGTTTTCAAATTAAGCCAGGACAGGGATGCTGAAAGCTATGAAAATATCAAAAAGAAGCTTTCAGAAAAAGGCGGAAGTGCGAAGGTGATTGCCGGTGAAATGGAAAAAAGAACTAAAGAATTATTTCCTGAAGATTAACTACCTCCGCTTAAAAAAGTAAAAATGATGGAACATCAGGCTATTTCAATCCGACCATTCATTGGAGCGAAGGACTTTGAATTGTCACGGGAGTTTTATTGTGATCTGGGTTTTCAGGAAACTATCGTGAGTCATAACATGTCAGTTTTCAAAACAGGAAAATTAGCGTTTTACCTGCAAGATGCCTGCGTTAAGGATTGGATTGATAACTCCATGATATTTTTAGAAGTAGATGATGTTGCCCATTACTGGAACAAGCTTTTGGCTTTAGATCTGACTACTAAATATAAAGGAGTAAGACTAATTCCCATTAAAGAATATGATTGGGGCAGAGAATGTTTTATACATGATCCATCGGGAATCCTTTGGCACATTGGAGAATTTTTTACTTAACAAAACAACTGCAAATACCATTTTAAAAATTCCCAAAATTGAGCAGCACATAAATCCGCTGTTCTCCGGTTTGAACGCGGAAATCATTTCCTGTTTTATAGTGTGCATTGCGGGTATACAACAAGTATTCATAACCCACATTGAGGATACTAAAAAGCTTGACAGAAACTCGCGGACGCAAAATTGAAAGCACATTATAACCCGGCCTGCCCACATAAGTACCAAGGTAATAGAAGTAATAGATGGCACCTATTTCAGCAAAACCTAAGTTTAAAGCAGATTCCAGTTTCATTTCCGCGCCGCCGGCAAAAGTATAATTTTGAAAGGCAGGGTTCAGAGCTTCAGTATCCTGCACTACTTTCTTGGCATTGCTTGCACCTAAAGGAACAGCCGATAAATGCACCTGATTTTGCCAGTGGCTATTCTTACCCAACGGCGTTTTCGTGAGAAGTCCGGCACCAAATCCCACAGTTCCGATCTCGAAGCTGTCAGTGTTCCAGTAGTCATAATGCTGAAAAACACCATAGAGTGTTTTGGTTTTGTAGCTGCTGTCAGTATTCCCCCCGAATAAAATCCCCTCTCCGATCACGTTGTTGATAATATTGCTGGGATTGCCAAAGCTGAAATCCATGTGAAGATGAAAGTAGTCATAGGGCTTTCTGTATCGTGTTTCAAAAGGATCACCATAAGAAAAGTTGATCGTGAGCATTGGACTTGTATCAGTGCTCTTCAAAGTGGTCCCATCGTTTCTCATGAGCACCCCCGCTGCCGCAGTAAGGTGAAGAGTTTCTTTCTGATAAATCTCACGGTCAACTACCCTTGTCATTTTTCCCTGCAACAACCTGTTAATTCCTCTAACGGGATCAATGATGGTCCCGATGATTTCTCTGCCTATCCGCGCACCGCCGGTTTTGCGGTCATCAAGGACACTTGAGCTCAAACGATAGAGCACCTCGCCCAGAAAAATACCACTGAGGGTAGTATTGATCAGGTCATTGTAGGATGGCTCGCTGGTTTCCATAAAATATTCCCACATCAGGCTTCCGCCAAGAGAAAAAGGAGCTGACTCGAGAAAAGAATATCCATTGGAGCGGGCAGCAGCAAAATAAAGGCTGCCGGCATATGGATGCGAGGAATAATTGGTTGGGAAATCATCAGTGTCCCAAACCCACCCATTCTTAAAATTATTCTCTACAGAATTGATGCTGATCCGCGCATAATCATAATTGGCTATATACCGATCGTAGGCCCATATCAACCCATTTATAGCAGGCACCTCCAGGATAGGCACCAGGATCGAATATTTTTTATTATACTCCGGATCATCATTCAACAGGCGGTTTGAATGCGGTAAGGGTAATGTATCATCCAGAATGGGTGTGCGGGCAGCAATAAATCGCTCACCGAAATAATGCGGAGTAAAAACAGGGTGGAATGGAAGTGTACCTGATACGGAATAAACCGCAGAACTGAAAAGCAGAATAGAAAGAATGAGGAATAGTTCTTTTTTCATGAATTTAAAGATTCGTTAAATAAGATAAATGATGGTAGCATGAAGTAAGCCAACTGGTTAAATTAAAAGAAAGTTATTCCACTTCAAAAATAAAAATGTGGATAGTTGTGAAATTATTTCTCTTTAATCAGGGTGAGTGAAAAGGGTTTCAAAGCGAGAGAATTAGAAACCACACCTTCTTCCGTTTTCATTTCATTACCCTTTGCCACATAGGTATAAGCTTCGGCACTGCTTTGAATATATCTGCTTTCTGGCGAACAAATGCCCTGGACATCACAGGAAATGGATAGTGAGGAAAGATTGAGGATAATGATCTCCTGGGAGGCGCCTGCGGTGAATTTCCATCCATAAAGAGCAGGGTATGAAAAGCCATCAGTGCCGCATTTAAGTTGTGGAACATTTTTGAAACTAATTAAGGTTGCTTTTTCTTTTCCTTTTACTGCCTCCCCATACCTGCTCATGGTATATCCGGCTGCAGAAAAACTCCATGGTGTTGTTTTGGGTGGATCCGGCGGAGGTACAAATTCTTTCTTTGGACCAGAGCCGAAGCCAAAGCCATTATCATCCGTAAAGATGGCTCCGTAGCCCGCTTTCCCGCACATTGTAAAATAGATACAATGTGTTATACGGAGATCTTCCAGAAATTTCATAGAAATGAGCGCAACATATAATCCATGCAGCCAGGTACCCTGTACGGGCGCAGTATTATTATTCATGTTGTACTCGGTAATCCATATCTCTGAAACTCCGGCAAATGCGGCAAGGTCTTTTTTCATGATACGATCCATCGCCCTGAACGGCTCACTCAGTATTTCTACAGGGTCACCTTTTTGCTCCGCAGTTGCATTGGGCATGGATTGTTGCGGATATACATGCAGTGTTATGGCGTCTGGATTAATAGCAACGGAAGCAAGACTCTCATTCCATTCATTCCGGCGGTTAGCCTTGTTACCCTTGGTCATTACACCAAGGTATGCGCATTTTGCTTCAGGAAAATGCTTTTTTATTGAATCACGCCACCGGTTACATTCAAGGGCATAATCAACACCTGCCGGATATTTATTTCGGATGTATTCATTCCCATCCAGGTAAAATTCAGAGCCTAATTCCACCAGCGTTACAGTCATGCCCAGGGATTTCACATAGTGCAACATTGCAAGCTGTTCCTGCAGATCACTGGTAATCATATTCAACGTCCAGACCGGGGTGGCACCGGTGAGGTCCACTGCCCGCTTAAAATCTTCCGGCTTATCGGGTCCGCGCGTGAGCTTACCTAGATCTTTGGGAAAGTATTCTGACTGCACAAACCAGCCCTCTCGCCAGTCCCACCAGTTGGCTATGCTGCCTCCGGGATAACGAAGCAGCGTGGGATGAAGCTGTATCAGCTTATCAAGCAATGGCTTTGTCTGCCAGTTGATGTTATTACGAATGGTGTTTTGACCAGCAACTCCCCATAGATCCGGAGGCAGGGCTCTCCACATACCCGGTGCTGCAATCGCCTGACAATAGCAACTGCCTGAAAAAAATAAAATTATGATCAGTAGGGTGAGTGGTTTCATAAATACTGAAGGGATAATTCGTGTTTCTTTTTAATAACTGATGTTACGCAACGGTTTGAAACATTTGGTAAATTTAGCCATGATAAATGAACATTTACTTGACTTGTACACGGACTATTTGATTATTTGTCCAAAGCAAACGACAGCCACGGGTTTG
>JBDSEA010000159.1:0-5443 GCA_039920305.1 Chitinophagales bacterium | reverse complement strand
AAGGGTTTCAGCTTACGCTGAAACCCTTGCCTGTATTAGGTGGGAACTACTGGGTTCGAACCAGTGACCCTCTGCTTGTAAGGCAGATGCTCTGAACCAGCTGAGCTAAGCTCCCGTTTTTAGAGCTCACAAATGTAAATGCGAATTATTGAATAAGCAATCCTCATTTAAAAAGCAGCATGGAGATGAAAGCAGCTGAAAGCAAAAGTGAGCTCAGGGCGTTCAGCCGCATTGTTCGCTCAAAAGTAATTACCGGATATCCTTTTTTATAGTCGCTGTACCATTTCAGAAAATATATATTGACAGGGATCATTGCAGAGATGTAGATCATTGCAAATTTGATAAACCCCGCGCTTACAAAAATATATATGAGCAAGATGCTTGCGATGATAAAAGCGATTGAGGAAAAAATGAACGTACCAGTAATTCCAAGAAGCATGCTCAGTGAATGCACACCATTTTTTCTGTCTTCCTCGTGCTGGTAAATTTGTGTGATGGGATAGGATCCCAGCAGGAACAGTGAGCTGACAATTGCCATCAGAAGATTTTCCCTGAAAAATAGCAGTGAGGCAGAAGCTCCTGCCTGTATCATGATGTAGGTCCACCATCCCTGGAAGAACATTACTGTTATCGCCCCTGTTACGGGAAACCTTTTTAACCGGATCTTCTCATAGCTGTATGCCTTTGAAACCATCAGATAGATGAATACCATGATTGCAAAGGCGAATCCTGCCATGGTTGCTGACAGGATGGAAAGAAAATCGGATATGAGAATCAGATACCATAATTCTTTGGTCACTTTCGGCGGCTTTTTTAATCCGCCGATGCTTTGCTCGTCGCGGTCGAAGTAAGAATTATAGGCATTGCTCGCAGGAAAAACAAACAGGTGAAGAGTGACGAAAACGATGACTGCCCGGGTAGCATCTACTTCTATATTAATAAGCGCAAACCAGTAAACCGGCATAAGGAATATTGAAAATGGCAGCCGCATAAGCCGGAAAGCATCCCACCACTTTTGAGTTCCTGGTGTCAGCATCCGGTATCGGCTTCAAAAGGGTTTGCCATGAGTTGATTTAATAAGGGGATTCATGAAAAAAGGAAATGTCCTGAGCAACGGAATGGTGAAATTGGTGAGTCGTGATTTTACAAGCAATGGCTGCAAAAATCGTCCGCGCTGTAATCTCCCTTTGAAATTATCACGCCATGCCAGTGTGTATTCCCGTTCCATATCTGAGCGTGACAGGGTGCCATCAAGAAACCGGTTGATGATTGGGAAAGCAATAGCCGAGGAGTGCAGCGCCATGCTCATTCCATTACCACAGAGCGGCGCGATCATTCCTGCTGCATCACCGACCATCAAAATATTATTCTCCACGGGTAACTTATTATCAAAGGTGATTTGAGAAATAGTAACCGGTGCATCAAATAAAAAATTTGTCCGGTCAGAAAAGTATTTTTTGAGAAAGGAATTTTCGGACAGGATTTTTTCCTCCATCAACTGAATGTTGCCGTTGCTGCGGCGAAGGTTAACTGCTTTTGTAAGATAGCAAAGGCAGTATTTGCTGTCTTCAACTTTTGAAATTCCGCAATAGCCATTATCGAAATTATGCAGCTCAATGGTATTCTCAGGCGGCAAGCCGGATAGAACTGCTGACGTAATACCCGATGAATTCAGGTGATACTTCACTCCTACCCAATTTTCAGAAGGTGATCGTACCTTCAATTCAAAGGACCGGTTAAGCTTCTTATCAAGATTTGACCGCTTTCCAAAACAGCCGGCCACCACCCGTGCTGAGAAACGAGCCTCCTTTGTTTCCACGGTCCATGAATCTGTTTCAGGCAATACTTCCTCAGCACGGTTTTCATCCCTGATGTCAACACCGCTTGCACTCGCTATTGATGCAAGTTTGTCATCGAGAGTATATCTGCTGATTCCAAAGCCCCCCGGATTCAGCCTGCAATTAACTTCCCTGCCTGCTAATGATGTTACTTTCAGCCGGGTGATGCGCGGAAGGTCCATTTCATTCAAGGGCAGTCCAAGCCGCTCTAAAAAATCCCACGATTCCATGGAAATGTATTCACCGCATACACGATGGAACGGATACTTATTTTTCTCAAGCAATAGAATCTTTCTTCCCGCCTGTGCCAGCTGAATGGAGAGGGAAAGTCCTGCGAGCCCACCTCCCAGTATGATGGTATCATAATTTTCCATGAATGCTTTGTATGCAGACCCAATGATTTTATCTTATTAAATGCCGGCTATCTGTTAATTACAATCAAGTATCTGAATGCCCATTTCCATTGGATTACTGCTGATGAAATACCAGCTTTTTCCATCATCTGCTTCCATTCCTGCTTTTTGAATCCCCTGAGAACTGATATGGGGGCGTCATTCCTCACTAAATAAGATTTTGATAATAATTCAGTAAGCACCCGGATGCTGTAATAGGCCAAAGGATGACGTTGCAAATCATTAATAACAATACCCGTCAAGCAGGATTTTTGCATCAGCTTCAGTAATTCAATAATTTTTTCCTCTGTAAAATGGTGTATCAGCAGCGTGCACATGATCACATCGTATTGCGCACCTGAATTGAGGTGGTCAAATGCATTCGCATGGATCCAGTTAAGCTGCGGATGATTTTTCGCGGCATAATCAATAGCGGTTTTGCTTAAGTCAAGCCCTGTTAAATGCAGCTCCAAATTATTCTTTCTGCCCCACAACATCATCTCATTCACCATGTCACCGCCTCCGCAGCCGATGTCCAGAATTGTATAAGTGCGATCCTTATCAACGATCAGTCTGGATAATCCTTTCTGCGTGATTTGATAGCCACCCAGCCGCTTGTTGATCTGGTGAAGCTCTCTATAATTTACAAACAGGTCTTCCTTTGAAAGATCCTGACGATCCATGAGTTCTGGCCCGGGATGCCGCTGATTAAAATCAATCATTCAGCACAGGTTTGAACAGCGCTGTTTCAATGGTAATGCCGGGACCGAAGCCGGCAGCAAAAATATATTCGCGCTTTTTTCCCTCAATACCATTTTGCAGTAATGATTGCAGCGCAAAGCAAATGGTGGGGCTGGACATATTGCCGAAATCACGCAGAACCCGGTATGAATATTTTAAATCCCTTAGAGATAACCCAATTGATTTCCCGGCAGCTTCCAGAATCCGCTTTCCGCCCGGGTGAAAGATCCAATGACTGATTTCCTCTCTGGAAAGTTTGAATTTACTGAGCGATTCACTGACCATTGGTCCCGCATTTTCTTCAATCAGCCTGGGAACCAGGGCATCCAGCCCCATAAGGAATCCCTTTTCACTTGCATTCCAGGTCATATAAGCGGATCCTTCATGAATCACTTCACTGCTAAAGCCAATCACTTCCAGAATTCTCTCATTTCCTTTTCTGGCTTTCTGAGATGAAGTAAATAAAAGTGCGGCAGCGCCATCAGAAAAAAGTGAATTTACCACCATGGTTTCCGAATCAATTCCGGGCTGAAAATGAATGGAGCATAATTCAGCAAGAACCACGAGCACGGTGGCATCATTGACTGAGCTGCAAATATGGTCCGCCATTTTAAAAGCGTGAAAACCTGCATAGCAACCCATGAAATTTACACTTGTGCGCTGAGTATCACTGGAAAGATTCAATTCCTTCATCAACTCGAGGTCGAGGCCCGGCGCAGACATTCCTGTGCAACTCACCGTAATCAGGTGTGTAACCGGAAGAATTTTTTTTCTGGTTTTTTTCGAAAGCCTGCTGAAGCAGTCATTCACAGCCCGGGCAGCAAGTGTTATGGCTTCTTTTTTATAAATGTCCATCCTGTCACTCAATGACGGGTTTATGTCCGGTGATTTAAAAAGCACGGAGCTGCCATTCATATGAAAATCAGGTAAGACGGCATGCCGCACGGCAATCCCGGTTCTTGAATAAATGCCCGCCAGCTTCCTCGATGTTTCCGCATCAACCCCAAAATAGCCGATCATAAAATCAGCAATCGTTTTCTGCTCATACCGGAATGGTGGGACGGCAGTTCCTATCGAGACAACAGCGCTTTGTGGTTTACTCATGATTGTTGCGCAAATTAAGCATGTTCAAAGCGGTCAGCCGTAATCGAAGATCAATAGCAGCAATGAGCCCGCTGAAAGCATGGAGTTTATTCAACGTACTGACCTGCGTAAATCCTTAAGCTTCAGATTTATAATAGGAAAAAATATTTGATAAAATAAATTGACGGGCATGAATTTTAAGCGGCCTCCTGACATGCTCTATGATGTAAATAACAACGCCTGACCAGCAATGATTATCTATCTTTTCTCCCTGTAACTACTTTTCTATTCAGCATATTCTAAATTTACATCAGAAAATCAGCACATGAAAAAAATCAATTCTCCGGAGTTTATCCTGGTTTGTACAATGATAGTGGCTGCCGCCTTCAGCCGGCTGCTCACTAATTATTTTCAACTCTGGAATTTCACGCCGGTTATTGCAATGGCCTTGTTCAGTGGCGCACAAATCCGTGATAAGCGCCTTGCATTTATGATTCCTCTAACCTCCATGCTTATTACTGATGCATTCCTTGGGTTTTATGAAGGCATATTATCGGTTTATGCAGCCCTGATGATGATCACGGCATTTGGATTTTTATTACACAACCGGATAAAATTTATTCCGGTGCTGCTGGCTACTCTTGGCTCATCGGTTATTTTTTTTCTTGTCACCAACTTTGCACTTATCTATCCTTCTTTTTTATATCCGCACACCTTGCAAGGTATTATAGCAAGCTACACGGCAGGAATTCCGTTTTTCAAAAACGCCGTTATTGGTGATTTGATTTACAGCGGAATTTTATTTGGAAGCTATGAGCTTGTATTTAAGAAGATAAGGGTTCCTGCAAAAGCCATGTGAAATATTCTGTTACATGGATGCATAGAGCGATAGAAAAATACCCCTCCCCCTCGAAGTGAAACCCCTTAAGTCAGTGAAAGAGGTGTTGAAAAGGTTTTCTGCTTTCAGCATTGCAGAAATATATTTATTGAATTGGTAGCTAAGGAGAACATCAAACAATACATAATCTTCCAGTGTAATGGTATTCAGTGCGCCAAACGGGCCCAGGTTGCTATCATAAAACACATCAGTATGCTGACCAATCCAGCGACTGCTGATTTGAATGGATAAGCCCTTTAAAGGCTGCCAGGTAAAAAATAAATTAGCAGTGACCGGCCTCCTTGTTAAGCCAATGCTTTCAACTTTAGCGGCAGGAAATATTCCATTGTTAAATAGCTGGATATGGTTTCCCCGGGTGTGTGTCGAATCTATCACGGAAGGGTTGTAGGAAAGCTTTCCATTCACCAGATTTAAATTTCCGCTGAGTGAAAAATAGCTGTTAAGCCGGGTATTAAAGAAAACTTCCACACCACGGCTCGTCAGGGTGCCAG
>JBDSEA010000158.1:0-13721 GCA_039920305.1 Chitinophagales bacterium | reverse complement strand
ATGATGATCACTGAATGCCCGTTATCAATCAGCATGTTGAAGGAATGCAGCAGCTTGCTGATGTCGTGGAAATGTAATCCGGTTGTCGGCTCATCGAAAATAAATAATACAGGCTTGGTAGAGCTTCCACGCCCCGCTGAATCGTCGTTCGGACGGGCGCGGCCCAGAAATGAGGCAAGCTTCACACGCTGTGCCTCACCCCCGCTCAGGGTAGATGACGATTGCCCGAGTTTAACATATCCTAAGCCGACATCCTGCAAAGGTTTCAATGAATCACCTATTTTTTCTTCTTCCCAGAAATACTCAAGTGCCTCATCAACGCTCATATCAAGCACATCGGCAATATTTTTATCCTTATAGGTAACATCCAGAACTTCCTCTTTAAACCGCTTACCGTTGCACTCCTCACAAACCAGGTGAACATCGGCAAGGAACTGCATCTCCACAATAATTTCTCCTTCACCCTTGCAAACTTCACACCTCCCACCTTCCACATTAAATGAAAAATGCTTGGCCAAAAATCCTTTCATCTTCGCGGCACGCCCGGAAGCGAACAAGTCACGGATTGCATCATATGCCTTAATATAGGTAACAGGATTTGAGCGTGATGATTTCCCCAGCGGGTTCTGATCAACCATTTCAATTTGAGTAATCATTTGCCAGTTGCCTTTTATTTCCTTATGCAAGCCTGACTTCTCACCATATCCAAGAATTAATTTTTGTAGTGCCGGGTACAAAATTTTCCGCACCAGTGTTGTTTTTCCGGAACCGCTTACTCCTGTAACCACAGTCATTGCATTCAATGGAAACGTGACACTGATATTTTTAAGATTGTGCTCGCTCGCCCCAATTATCTGTATTGAATTGATTGACTTTCTTCTTTGATCAGGTACCTCAATCTTTAATTTTTCAGTAAGGTATTTTGCAGTTAAGCTTTCGTCGCTCAGAAGGATATCTTCGAATGCTCCGTTAAAAATTACCTCGCCCCCATGAATCCCTGCCAGGGGCCCCATATCAATGATGTGATCACTTTGCCGCATAATTTCTTCCTCATGCTCTACCACTACAACGGTATTTCCAAGGTCACGAAGCTTATGCAGTACCTTTACGAGCTGAGCAGTATCCTTCGGATGCAGTCCAACACTTGGCTCATCAAGAAGGTATAAGGAGGAAGTAAGGTTGCTTCCAAGCGTGCGCGTCAGGTGGATGCGCTGGGTTTCTCCTCCTGACAGCGTGGATGAAAGCCGGTTGAGTGTGAGATAACCAAGGCCAACTTCCAGCATTACCTGGAGCCTGTTGTTGATCTCTGTTAGTATGCGTTTGGCAATTTCAATTTCCTTAGCTGTGAGCTTTAGCTTTAAGAAGAAAGTCTTCACTTCCGAGATCGGAAGAATCACCAGATCAGTAATTGCGCTTCCGGCAATTTTTACATATTGCGCATCTTTTCTCAATCGCGTTCCCCTGCATTCGGGGCAAAGGGTTTTTCCGCGATAGCGTGACAACATTACACGGTACTGAATCTTATAAGTCTGTGTTTCAACAAATTTGAAAAACTCATGAATGCCATTGGTGTGAGTATCACCTTCCCAGAGAAACCGCTGCTGAGCGGCAGTCAAATCTTTGTAAGAGCGATGGATCGGAAAATCATTCTTTCGCGAGTTTTTCAAAAAATCTTCAAGCCATTCCCCCATTTTCTCACCTTTCCAGCAAGCTACCGCCCCTTCATAAACTGAAAGATTTTTATTGGGTATCACGAGTTCTTCATCAATGCCGATTACAGAACCAAACCCCTCACACGTTTTGCAGGCCCCATAGGGATTATTGTAGTTGAAAAACTGGGGTGAAGGCTCATCGAACAGCATTCCATCAAGTTCAAACCGGTTGGAAAAATATTGATCAGCTTCATGGTCCGAATGAATGACGCAATCGCCTTCACCCTCGAAAAAAGCAATTTGTACAGAGTCAGCCAGCCGTGTTTGCGAATCATGATCATCTTTTTTTAATTGAAGGCGATCAATCACAATGCTGAGCTGATTTGAAATTCCCCCCTTGCTGCCCGGTGAATTTTCTTCCTGTTCAATTGATAGTTTTAAAATCAGGTCTTCTATCTTCTCGATCCGGCCATCCCTAAACACACGGAGAAAACCCTTTTGCAAAATGATGTTAAGCTCCTCTGAAACACTCCGGTCATGAATTTTTTTGAAGGGAGATAGAATATAAACAAAAACTCCGTCTTCAAGAGAATTCACATAACTCACTACATCTGTAACAGAATGCTTTTTTACCTCTTTGCCTGAAGCAGGTGAAATAGTTTTTCCAATCCTTGCGAAAAGAATACGCAGGTACTCATAAATCTCTGTGAGGGTTCCAACCGTTGACCGCGAGGTGCGTGTTGAAACTTTTTGCTCAATGGCAATGGCAGGAGAGATGCCCTTAATAAAATCCACATCGGGTTTATTCATGCGCATCAGGAACTGGCGCGCATAGGCTGAAAGTGATTCCACGTATCGCCGCTGGCCTTCTGCAAATAAAGTATCAATAGTTAATGATGATTTACCCGAACCGCTTACACCTGTTACCACTACCAGTTTATTGCGGGGAATTTCAACATCAATATTCCTCAGATTGTGAGTGCGTGCCCCCTTTATAAAAATATTTCTGGACGTAATATTTGTTTTGTAAGAAATATCTTTAGATATTTGATCTGTCATTCGTACAACCATTTTAACTTATACACCATCTATTAGCGCAACACTATCTACTTCGCCTCATAAACAACGATCGTATCGGTTGCACTTTTCCTCTTGATTAAACTTTTTTCATTCATTATTTTGAAATGATTGAAAATTGAGGTTGAATTTTTTTAAAACTATAATATACCGGCTGCTGAAGTAAACTCTACACGTTATTAATTACCGGTGCGCAAGCATCATCTTTTTATTCATTCAAAAACGTGTAAGCATGCAAAGCACTCTTATTTCTGATGAAGCCCTTGTACATCAATACATGCAGGGCCATGAGCAATCGTTCGAGCTTTTAATCCGGAGGCACAAAAATAAAGTATTCACCTCCATCCTTATGTTCGTCCGCGACCGCTATCTCGCAGAAGATTTATTTCAGGATACCTTCATCAAGGCAGTACGCAAGATGCGCAGCGGTGAATATCAGGAGGAAGGAAAATTCATACCGTGGATCATGCGTATTTCCCACAATCTTTGTATTGATCATTACCGGAAAACAAGGCGAATGCCCATGATCACCAATGAGGATGGAATTGATATCTTCAGCATCCTTAAATTTTCCAATGGCAATCCGGAAAAGGAATATTTGCGCAGGGAATCACATGACATAGTTCGCATGTTGGTTGACCGCCTGCCTGTTGAGCAAAAGGAAGTGGTAATTCTGCGCCACTGGGCTGATCTGAGCTTCAAGGAAATTTCTGATCTTACAGGTGTGAGTATCAATACCGCACTCGGCCGTATGCGATATGCATTGATCAATATCAGGCGGATGCAGGAAGAAAAGCAGGTAGCATTATAGATATAAGGTATTTTTCCGGTTCCTTCGAGATTTCAAATTGCGTGAGCCGGATAGGCGGAAAAAAAAATTTCCAAAGCCAAATACAATAACTACTTTCAAAGGCGTTATAAGTGTGTCAATTAAAAATAATGACTACTATTTCGCCTATGAAAGATGCCTTTACACCTCATGACCTTGTCCGGTTTATTTATCGGGAGATTAGCCCTGAAGAGGAAACCGGTATCAGGCAATACATTTCTGAAGATAAGATTGCAGCCGATGAATTTCAGCTCCTGATGGATTCGGTGACGCAGCTGGATTCTGTCACTTTTGAGCCCAGTGAAACTTCCGTGAGAATCGTGCTTGACTATAGCCGGCAGCATTCGCCTGAAGCTACACATGTCTGAATATTTTTTCTTTAGCATTGCTGTGACCGGGTTCCATTGATTTTATTTTTACCCGATGAGCCGAAAGGAGCGATTTGAACGCATCATTAAATATTTCAGTGAGCATCAGCCCCATGCAGAAACAGAATTAGTCTATGAGTCACCGTTTCAGCTCCTTGTTTCAGTGATTCTGTCAGCGCAGTGTACTGATAAGCGTGTGAACATCACTACCCCGGCTTTATTCAAAAAGTTTCATGATGCTCAAAGTCTTTCCCGGGCTTCTGCAGAAGAAGTCCTGCCCCTGATAAAAAGCATCAGTTATCCAAACAATAAAACCAAGCATCTTATTGGCATGGCAGCTATGCTCATGCAGGATTTTAATGGTGTGGTACCCTCCGAAGTTGATGAGCTGCAAAAATTACCGGGGGTGGGAAGGAAAACAGCCAATGTAATTGCATCCTGCATTTTTAATCAGCCGAGAATGGCGGTGGATACCCATGTATTTCGTGTCGCAAAAAGACTCGGGTTAACCCGGGGTGCAAAAAATCCTTATCAGGCCGAAATGCAACTGGTCAAATTTATTCCTGAGGAAAAAATTTCAATTGCCCATCACTGGCTCATACTTCATGGACGATATGTATGTGTTGCGCGAAGGCCAAAATGTGAAATCTGCCCCATAACGCAATATTGCCTTTACTATGAAAAGCATTTTGTGAATAGGAAAGAGAGAAATAAAGCATCATCTGAAAATGGCACAGAAGTTACCGGTGTAAGCTGAACTAAATACTCATTCTATGGCTAAATACGGAAAAAAAGCACAGGAATAAGTTGAAAAGGCAATGCATGAAAAGAAGAAGGGTACTTTAAAATCCGGCTCAAGAAAGAAAGTCACCAGCCGTAAACAGGCAATTGCCATTGGATTATCACAAGCACGTAAGGAGGGAGGTAAAGTACCTGAGAAAAATCTTCGTCCAAATCCAGGAGCAAGCGGGGATCAGAAAAGAAGTAATGATACTTGCTCGAAGGTTTTTAATTATTAAAATTCAACTGCTAAGATACTCAGAATGCACAACATCACTTTTCATGAATTTTGTACAGCGAAATCAATTCAACTGATAAAAGTGGTGAGGGCCAGAATTGAACTGGCGACACACGGATTTTCAGTCCGTTGCTCTACCAACTGAGCTACCCCACCGGCTTAATGAAAGATAAAATAATGAACGTAAAATATTAAGCGGGTGCGAAAGTAAAAAGAAGTAAATCGAATACAAAAGGAGAAAAAATTATTGATGCGGGGGCTTACTCTCTGACTGGAACTTTCATAAACAATGATATTTCATTTGCGGTTTCTGATAGAATTTTTTTGTTACCGTTACCGGCAATTTTTACCGAAGTGCCATCATCTTTTAACAGCTTCAAACTAAGGTTTCCATTCCGTGTTTCAGCCAGTTCAATGGTCTCAATGGAGCTCATAGGATGAGAATAAATTTTTTGCAGGTAACCGAGATGTTTATAAATAAAATGAATTTTGGATTCTTTTTTATCAAACAGTATAATGGCTGCAGCAGATAGTTTCCACACTCCTGCAAAAAGAACAATTGTTGAAAGACCAAGTGGAATCACTGCAAAGTGCTGATCAAAAAATCCCCGTAAGGTCATGGACAGAACGAAAGCAATTACACCAACTGTAAATAAAGGATTCCAGACCTTATTTTGAATACTTTCAAGCACAAGATGATCTTCGTATTTTTCCCTCACAACCGGGGCATCGGAATAATTAAGGGTGTAAATGATTTGATTCACAAAGATTATTGTGTTGTAAAGGTGAGAAGTAAAAATCTGAGTTACTGCATAGAGGATTTTAAAAGCAAATAGATTTAGAAATACAGATACCCGTATAAATGCTCACTAACCGTCAGCTTTTTCTGCAACACCTTGCTCAGACTTCTGACAGTCCCGCGATGCTGGAAATTGAGAGCGCTTCCGGCATTTACTTGTTTGATGCTTCCGGAAAAAAATACGCAGATCTTATTTCGGGAATCGGGGTGAGCAATATTGGTCATTGCCATCCAAATGTGATTTCTGCCATTGAGAAGCAGATAAATAAATACATGCATCTAATGGTGTATGGTGAATATGTTCAATTACCGCAGGTGCAATTTGCCAAGCTGATTACCGATCATCTTCCCGCCACACTGGATTGTGTGTATTTCACCAATTCGGGAACGGAAGCAACGGAAGGTGCAATCAAGCTTGCAAAGAAATTAACAGGCAGGCAGGAAATAATCTCATTCCGCAATTCATATCATGGCAGCACACAGGGAGCGCTAAGTGTGCTGGGTAATGAAGACCTTCGGAATTCATTTCGTCCGCTCATACCAGGCAACCGGCTTTTGAATTTTAATGCTGAAACAGAGCTTGACCAGATCACCAGTGACGCAGCGGCGGTAATTCTTGAGCCGGTTCAGGCCGAGGCAGGCGTAATTCCTGCAGATATGGATTTCCTTCAAAAGATAAGGACGCGGTGCAATGAAACAGGCGCCATAATGATCCTGGATGAATGCCAGACTGCTTTTGGCAGAACCGGTTCATTATTTTGCTTTGAGCAGTACAAAATCATTCCTGATATATTGTTACTGGCAAAATCACTCGGCGGGGGAATGCCCCTTGGTGCTTTTATTTCATCGAACGAAAGGATGAGCAGCCTGACAAAAAACCCCGCACTGGGTCATATCACAACCTTTGGCGGACATCCGGTTTGCTGTGCAGCCGGAAAAGCAGCTTTGCAGGTATTGCTCGGAGGAAATTTAATTGCAGAAGCAGTGATCAAAAGCAAATTGTTTAAATCGTTGCTGCAGCATGAAAGGATAAAAAAATTCAACAGCGCAGGATTAATGATGAGTCTTGAATTTGATGATGAAGCCATTTGTAAAAAGGCTGTCAATGCTTGCATTCAAAGTGGAATTATTATAGATTGGTTTCTCTTTGCCCCCCATTGTATGCGTGTTGCACCACCACTCATAATTACAGAGGCGGAAATCAAACACTGTTGCTCTGTTATTTTGCAATCCCTTGATACAGTTTAAACTGACATGCGTAACCCAGGTTTTCAAAGATTATTCAGGAGCACTTCACAGCTATATCTGATGATTGTTTTTTTATCCGTAGCTTTTTATTCCTGTAAAAAGGAAAAAATAAACTTCACCTTCCTGCAGCTTGCTTCCGGCACATCCAATGATCTTAACGGCATTTTTTTTATCAATGACTCCACAGGATATGTATGCGGCGGATCACGCTATGAAAAAGGAGATATTTTGAAAACTTATGACGGCGGCTTCACCTGGCAGGATCAATCCACTTTTGAAATGACAAAAGCACTGTATGAAATAACTTTTCCCTTTCATGATACAGGATTCGCATGTGGATATGATGGCAAAATTTTCAGAACATTTGATGGAGGAGATCAATGGCAATATTTTCAAAGTCAGTACTATGAGCCGATTCATGATGTATTCATGGTCAGCCCGGATCACGGATTTTCGTGTGGAGGCAATGGTTATCAATCTGGTTATCTCCTGACTACCGGCGATGGAGGAAACTCATGGTTGGCTGATACAACAGAAACAGAGTACCGGAGTATTTATTTCTTCGACGATTCTACAGGAGTGCTTGCAGGATATGGAGCAATCCTGCGGACAACAGATGGTGGTAAAAACTGGAGCTACACCGATGCACAGCAGGATTTTTTTGTATCAATGAATTTTGTGAATGATGAGGTGGGTTATGCAGCAGGATATACAGGTACAATTCTGAAAACAACTGACGGGGGGCAGTCATGGGAGCGTCTTCGTAACCCGAATTTATTATATGCGGAGCCCCTCTTTTTTAATCAGATTATTTTCCAGGATCAAAATACCGGGTACATCATTGGCGAAAACGGATGTTTTCTCAAAACCGCGGATGGGGGTAATAACTGGCTGCAGGTAAGCAATGCTCCGGATGGGGACTGGAATGGAATAGCTCTGGTAAGCGGGGGAGGTTTTATTTGCGGAAAGGATGGTGAAATTTATCGTTTTCTGGAATGAAATTAAATTCAAAGTTTAAAAAACCCACGGTTCCGGCAACTGGAACTGCATGATGTTAAAAATAAGACCATGATCATCAAACCAGGAGAAATTTCAGTTCCCAAGCTTCATGCCTACATGCTTGCCAGCATTCAGCCAAGGCCCATTGCATTTGCAAGCACTGTGGATATAAATGGTAATCCTAATCTTGCCCCGTTCAGCTTCTTCAATGCTTTTGGAAGTAATCCCCCCACACTTATTTTTTCACCGGCAAGAAGAGTCCGAGACAATACCACGAAGCATACCCTGGAAAATATTCTGGAAGTTCCGGAAGTTGTGATCAATACCGTAAGTTATAGCATGGTGCAGCAGGCAAGCCTGGCAAGTGTTGAATTTCCCGGTGGAGAAAATGAATTTATTAAAGCGGGGTTAACCATGCTGCCTTCAGAAAAAATAAAACCTTTTCGTGTTGTCGAGTCACCCGTGCAGTTTGAATGCAAAGTGGTAGAGGTGAAGCCTATGGGAAACGATGGCGGTGCAGCAAATCTGATTATCTGTGAAATACTGCTGATGCACATCAATGAAAATATTCTCGGCGCCGATCAGCGCATTGATCCTGATAAGATTGACCTGGTCGCAAGAATGGGAGATGATTATTATTGCCGGGCGAGCGGCAGCGCCGTGTTTGAAGTTCCAAAGCCAAAATTAAAACCCGCTATCGGTGTTGACGGGCTCCCTGATTTTATCCGAAACAGCAAGGTGCTCACAGGAAACAACCTGGGAATGCTTGGTAACTCTGAGTTCATTCCCGGGGCGCAGGATCTCGCAGAAGTTCAAACAGAAGAAGCACTGTCAGAATTAGAAGAGCGCTTTAAAAATGATGCAGAATCATTCGGGTATCACAAGCATCTTATTGCCAAAGAATTTCTGGATCAGAACAAAGTGAAGGAAGCCTGGAAAATACTATTAAGTTAGGCAGAACTTAAAACTTGCTGCACTGTATATTCCCTTATTGCTTTTGAATTTTTGAAGTAAAGACTTTCTTACTGTTTTTTACCCGCAACAGATATAATCCCGGTTGAAGGCCGGAAACCTCATAAGGAAATTCCGGATGGATTTGTCCTATGACTTTTCTTCCTGCAAGATCCGAAAGCTCAAGGGCATCAACATCGCCCTGTAATCCGGCGATAGTAAAAGTATTGATCACCGGGTTCGGAAACACTATGAATGTTTCATTGGTAACATCCGGATCATTGATTCCTACATTATAATTTACATTCCAGCCCATGTCCTTCAGCACTCCCACCGCAACCGGACCAGGGTCATGTGTTACTTCGGCCGTTCCCGCAAATGGAGTCATGAGGTCATTGATGTTGCCTGCGGGATATGTGATCTCATCTAAATGAACCATGCTTGATCCGAGCGAAAAAGAAGAGGGTGTATAAATTACCGGCTCATTTCCTCCATTATTATTAACTGCATTGGTTCCGGAGAAGGATACAAAATTGCCGGTAAATTCATCATAAAGCTGGGCGGAGTGATTAGGAAACAGAACAGTATCCGTTAGTTGTTCATCTGATTGATTATAAAGAAACTCATCAAAAATTCCGGGCTTGCCCTCAAGATCAGGAAAGGGAAATGAGGTGACAATGGGAAAAAAATCGGCTGCAGTAATCAACCCGAATGAGCCAAGATTATTTTCTCCGTTCGCCAGGCCTAAAAATCCAAGCCCATGGCATATTTCATGGAGTGAGGTGGTGACAAAATCATATTTTCCTGCAGGGCAATTTCCATCAGTGCCAAAGTACCAGTTGGTGCTGCTGTTCAGGTACAGGTCGAAATCATTTTCGCCTGCATTTAATTCTGTTCCTGAGAGGGCATTCGCAAGGCACGATGCATACCACACATCATTCACAGGAGCATTCTGAAAATTCTTTATTCCATTGGGTAATGTTATCCCAAGTAGACCCGGCAGAAGTGCAGTAAAGTATGTATTCACTTTAATGGGCACTTCCGAGATCAGCACAGAGCCCCAGATATCTGCGGCGTATTGAAATGCTGCCTGGGCATCGGGAGTATAGGAATTAAAAACGATGCTAAAAGATGCGGTGCGCAGACCTGATGAAAATTGCGGCGGCGGCGGGATGCTTGTGAACTGATCTTCATCTGTACCATAAAGATCCATTTCCTTGTTTTGACCAGATAAATTCTTTTGACCGTAGAAAAATAAAAGTGATGCGAGTAAAATTTTATTCATATTGCAGAGGGTAGAAAGTCTAAGCTTCTCCGGCGAAATTTGGAGAATATTCCGATCCTGACCTGTGTATAATTACAATTTTTACAATTCATGTTTTTTGTTTCTCAGGGATGTATCCAGGTTCCATTCAATTTTCTTTTCAAAGGCAGCCTGCCGTACCAGGCAATCAAACTTTACACAAAGCTTGCATTGCACGGGTGGTGAGCAGGGATCAGTATGCACAAAAAACTCAAGCGGGTTACTGACTGATTTTTCAATTTCCTGATTCACTGATTTTACCTCTGCATGTGCTTCATTCACATTAAAATACCAGGGAACGGTCAGGTGGCAGTCCACATGAAGCATGCTGCCGTATTTGATTACACGCATATTGTGGAGGTCAATCCAGGCGGCATGCCGGTGCTCATTCAGGTGAATAATGATTTTTTTCAGTAATGAATAATCCGCCTCATCCATAATTCCTGCCACGGCCCTGCGCAGTACCCTGTAGCCCACCACACTAATGAAAATGCCGAAGCCGAGGGCAATAATATTGTCAAGCACCTGCCATCCTGTTAATGAAATGAGCAGCAGCGCGGCAAGAAGCGCAGAGGTACTTGCGGCATCTGATTTGAGATGTTTCCCGCTTGCAATCAGCGCGGGTGAATCTGTTTTTTCCCCCTGCCTCTCACTGATATAACCAAGAAAAAAATTTATGACACCGGTAATTCCTAAAATCATAATCCCTGCATTGAGCTGCTCAATGTGCTGGGGGAAGAAAAATGAATAGATGGATTTTCCGAAAATAAAGACACCGGCAAACAGCACGAGCGCTCCTTCCACACTTGCTGAAATGAATTCCGCCTTGCCATGTCCATAAGGATGATCTTCGTCACGCGGCTTCGCAGAAAGCTGAAGGCTGTACAATCCGATGAATCCGGCAATCACATTGGCGATGCTCTCCAGCGCATCGGTAAGTATGGCATTGGAGTGCGTGAGCAGGTAAGCGGCGAACTTCGAAATAAGTAAAATCACACCCATCACTACCACCAGGAACTGGAGCTGAATATTCGGTCGTTCATTTTTCATCAGATACCTGCGAAGTGAGGGTCCTGTAAAACTTCTTTCACAAAAGTCGCAATACTGATTGTGAATCGTGAAAGGTAAGAGGTGAAGTGATTATGATTTGCCTGCCTCCGTAAAAACTGCGGCAGATAAACTTGAACGATTTTGACACCGTCCATTCACATTTCACCTTTCATAAGTCGCGATAATTGTGATTTGCCTGCCTCCGTAAAAACTGCGGCAGATAAACTTTCAAATTTTTTTCTAAACGATCTTTGACACAGTACAATATTGTGAAGTCCCTCCCTACTTGCAGTTGTGATTTGCTTTCAAATTTTTTTCTGAACGATCTTTGACACAGTATACCTGCTCTAAGATCGTTTACTGTCAAGGGTTTAGCCCGTTTTTCATGAGTGGAAAAACGGGCTTTTTTTTATAAAGGATGAGTGGAAATCATGATTTTTTCAATCCTGCCTGCCTGCCAACAGGCAGTTTTTTCTCAAAACATCTCCAGTTGCTGCCCGGTATCAGGTGCTTCCACCTTTTTGCTGCCGTAAAAAATCTCCATGTCGCCGAACTGCTTGTCAGTAATGGTAAGAATTCCTACATGTCCTCGTTCGGGCAGAAGTGTTTTTACACGCTTGATGTGTACATCAGTGTTTTCACGGCTGGCGCAATGTCGCAGGTAGATGGAGAACTGGAACATGGAAAATCCATCTTTCATGATCTGCTTCCTGAACTTTGTGTAGATTTTACGGTCCGCAGCAGTTTCAGTGGGCAGATCAAACAGGACGATAATCCACATGACGCGGTATTCATTAAGCCGCATAAAAAAAGAAGCTTCCCGGCTGTTTCATACAATCCGATATGTTAATCTTGAAGATGTAAATGCTACAGTCAGGTTTCATAGAGAAATGGAAATTCAAGGTTGCGCTGCTGTTGCTGATAGCAGCGGCTTAAGGAAGAGGTAGTGCGCTGCATGCCTACCATCAGCGGACTGCGGTCTTTTTTAAAAAAAATATCCACTGTGGCAATGGCAAGAAGCTCTTTCTTGTGCTCAGTGGTGAGCTTTAAAAATGTCAATGACTTCACCGGATCGTACATTTTTTTTACTAGCTGATCAACAAAGGGCCGATAAGGTTCCATGATGTCATCGGCAAGGCAATAGGCATTGTATTGATTGCGGTGATGAATGCCGAGGGTTGGCATAAGGCCTGATGAAACCAGGCCGCGGGCAACAATGGCGCGCAGTATTGCATAGCCGTAATTGAGTAGGTTGTTGGGTGGCTCTCCATACCGCTCCCGGTTAAAATCAGGTCCGAACAACTCTCGCCAGTAAATAGCGGCAGCCTGCGCTTCGCAATTATTGGTATCGCCTGAAGTTACCCGCCTTGCAAGCGTTCGCAGCTGCTCTACTTTTTTGCCGTATTGCTTTAGCATCAGGCCCTGGTTGATGATTTTGGCTTTCACGGTTTGCGCCCAAAGATTTTTCTTCAGGGGTTCGCTTGCGTCAATCTGATCTTTGAAGCGGGCTGACTGGAGGGTGTTGCTGCTAAGAGGCATCATCAGGCCCAGGGGATGATGGGTATCATCACAGGAAATGACTGCTGCATTGTTTTCAATAAGAGTTTGCAGCAATCCCTGGGTAATGGTGATTTGCTGGTGGTCGAGAATCACCACGCCAATATCTTCGATGGGAATGGTTTTTTCTTCATCCTTTTCCTGCATGTTTACTACAAGCTGCTGATCTTTTTTACTGAGGTAAGCAGGATTGCCGAAGTAGAGGGTGCGCTTGATCATTGCAAGGATAAGCAGATAAAGCTCATGTTTTCTTTCTGTATTTATTAATTCGTTGCAGCTCCTCTATATCAGCTTTATCTTTTGCTCGTCCGGTCGAAATTTTCGTAAGGATAAGATGCTGATATTGAATTACTGGTATCAACTTATCATGCAGCGGAAAATAATTAACCTGTCGGAATGCATCCTCAAAGCTAACGCCGTTAACCAGAGTCAGAAAGTCAATGCGTTTAGGCTTCTCTCCGATATAAAACATTTGGGCATTGGTGAAATCAATTTGTTTTATCTGCTCCATGTTTGATTCTACAATGCCAAATTCATTCAGTGCATTTAAGAACTTCTGTTTGTTTCCATTATCAGGTTGCAGCCAAATATCCAAATCTCCTGTAAGCCGTTCATAGCCATAAAAAATTACGGCATAGCCACCAATCATTATAAACTTTACATCGTGCTTTAACAGAGAAAATAAGAGTTGCTGATGCTCATCAATAAAAATATCCATTACTTAAATTTTATCGTCTTGTCCATTGGCTTTTTCAACTCCTCGGCATAAACTTTTGCCACAAGCATTGCTACATGTTGTAAATGTTGCCGCGCCGTGAGATTCGCCATTTCCTGTGCATCCGCTTCATTCATTTCTTCAAATGTGCTAAA
>JBDSEA010000157.1:0-4654 GCA_039920305.1 Chitinophagales bacterium | reverse complement strand
ATTAATGCTGTTAAACGCCCTTCAATAGTTAAATCCGTGATGTTTACGAGGGTGTAAACGAAGGGGTGCAAATACTACTGAGAGATCATGCATTTGAAACAATGCCTCTGTCAACTGTAAAATGACGAGACTCTTTTTTTGTTTTACCGATAAAATTCCGCACCCTGGCGTCGTTCGTATCTGTTATAAAAACCTGTCCGAATCCATTCTCAGAAACCAGCTTCAGTATGTTTTTTGACCGCCCTTCATCCAGCTTGTCAAACAGATCATCAAGCAACAACAGCGGAGTCTTGTTTTTTTCTTCACGGATCAATTCATACTGGGCAAACTTCAGTGCCATCAGGAAGCATTTCTTTTGTCCCTGGGATCCGAATTTTTTTAATGATCTCCCGTTGAAAAAGAAATCAATATCATCGCGGTGGATGCCGGTATTGGTACGTTGCGTGACACAATCTTTTTCAAAAGATTTGTGAAGAGCAGTGAGAAGATCCTCCTTCCGGCAAACACTTTCATAAGTGGCAGAAATTTCTTCCCTGCCACCGGAGAGCAATTCGTAGAATTTACCCATCATCGGAATCATTTTTAAAAGGTAACTCCGGCGGGCAGTAAAGATTTTTTGTCCGGCTGCAGTGAGTTGTACGTCGAAAGACTCTATGAGCGGACGATCCGGGGTTCCTTTAAAAGCAAATTGTTTTAAAGCAGCATTGCGCTGCTGAAGAATTTTATTATACGCCAGTAATATTTCGAGATAGGAGTGATCAATCTGTGAAAGGGTGTTATCAATAAATCGGCGCCGTTCCTCGCTGCCCTCATCAATCAACAGCTGGTCATCAGGCGTAACCATCACCACCGGGATTAAACCCACGTGATCAACAATGCGCTGATAAAAAATTCCATTTTTGCTGAGCTCTTTTCTGTTCCCTGCCTGAAAGGCACAGGTAATGCGAAGCTCTTCCGGAGCAGCCTGGTTCACCTTTCCGTTTTCTTGAAAAGATAATTTATCCTCGTCTAATATACCTGAATGGGGTAAATCATCCATAAATTTTCCTTCCAGCCTGAAGAAATTAGTTTCATGCTGAAGGGTATTTTGATCGGAGTAATGAAAATAGCTTTTTCCCAGGCACAGGTAATGAATGGCATCGAGCGCATTGGTTTTGCCGGATCCATTCATCCCGGTTAGGAAATTCAAATGCTTCGAAAAATTAAATTCAGCCTTTGAATAGTTCTTAAAATGCTGAAGAGAGAGGTTTTGAAGATACACGGAAGTAATTCGGTGTCTGGTTACCGGCCTGGAATGTAGGGTACAGCAGACGATGAAACCGCAAAATTGAAATTTTGAAGTTAAATTCGCCGCCTGATTTGAGTCAGGTGGAGAAACCAAAATTAGGAAAAGATCAAAATGAAGCGGATGTCGCCGAGCTGCAGCCAGAAAAAAATGGTAACAGCGAAGCGAAAATGTATTCTGCCGATGCCTATCTCCATTGGTACGAGCTCATGGTGCGCATCCGCCGCTTTGAAGAGCGGGCAGGACAGTTATACGGTCAGCAAAAGATAAGGGGCTTTTGTCATCTTTATATCGGGCAGGAAGCAGTAGCAGCAGGAACGGTAACTGCATTGCAGCCTGATGATGCCATCATTACAGCGTACAGAGATCATGGTATGGCAATCGCAAGAGGAATTACACCGGATGAATGCATGGCGGAATTATTTGGCAAATCAACAGGATGCACAAAAGGAAAGGGCGGGTCAATGCATTTCTTCTCAAAAGAAAAAAAGTTTTTTGGCGGGCATGGGATCGTAGGAGCTCAAATACCACTGGGTGCAGGGATTGCATTTGCTGAGAAGTACAGGGGAAGTGAAAATATATGCGCCTGCTTTTTCGGGGATGGTGCAGCACGCCAGGGATCACTCCATGAAACATTTAACATGGCAATGACCTGGAAGCTGCCTGTAATTTTCATCTGCGAAAATAATTTGTATGCCATGGGAACTTCGGTGGAAAGAACAAGCAATGTACAGGACATCAGCAAGCTCGGAGCTGCATATGACATGCCTTCGCACCGGGTTGATGGCATGAGTTGTGAAACAGTTTTCGATGAAGTTTCAGCTGCAGCAGAGCATTGCCGGAATGGTAAGGGCCCGGTATTCCTGGAAATAAAAACATATCGTTACAAGGGTCATTCAATGAGTGATCCGGCAAAGTACAGAACCAAGGAAGAGCTGGAGGAATACAAGCTCAGGGATCCGATTGAAACGACATTGTCAACCATTCTAAAGAATAAATTCGCAACCGAAAAAGATATTGAGGCGATCAATGAAAGGATCATCGGGGAAATTGATGCAAGCGTTCAGTTTGCTGAGGAATCACCCTATCCCGATCCCTCGGAGATTTATACTGATAATTATACTCAGGAGGATTATCCCTATCTTGTAGATGAATAAAAATCACCCGCCTCCCGTTTTTGATAACTTGAGGAGGAATTGCATCATGATAAGGTAAATTAAATGGAATTTTGAATTATTAATAACCTATAATAAAAGCAGATGGCAGAAGTAAAAGCACCACCACCACCCAATCTTGAAGAGCGCTTAAATGATTTTGAGAGCTGGGTGAATGAAAACCGTAAAGTGCTTACCTATGTAGTGGGAGGATTGTTTGCAATTGTTGCAGCCTATATGGGATTTACCAAGCTCTATTTAGCTCCGAAGAATGAAGAGGCCAACAACCAGATTTTTATGGCGCAGAAGTGGTTTGGGATGGATTCATTGAGTCTGGCTTTGAACGGAGATGGAAATTTTCCCGGCTTCATAAAGATCATGGATGAATATAAATGGACGGATGCAGCAAATCTTTCACACTATTATGCCGGAATCATTTATTTAAAGCAGGGTAAATTTCAGGATGCAATAGATCATCTGAAGGATTATAAGGGGAAGGATAAGCTTGTAACCAACATGGCTTATGGCGCACTGGGAGATGCGTATTCTGAATTGGGAAAGAATGATGAGGCAATCGACTACTATAAAAAAGCTGCCTATCATTTTGAGAATGAGCTTACAACCCCTCTTTTTTTGAAGAAGGCGGGCATGCTGCTCGAGCATGAGAAAAAAAATGATGAAGCCAAAAGGATGTATGAAGAAGTGAAAAACAAGTACCCCAATACCAATGAGGGCAGGGAAATGGACAAATTTATCGCCCGTGCGGAAGCAGGAAGTAATTCGTAACATGATGATCGGGCTATCCGGGATAGGCAAGTTTCTTATTCAAAACACACCCTTACTATTCCATTGCAGGAATTACTGCAGGATGCACGTATCTGCATTGATCATTGCATCCGCAGCTTGTGTTTACTCGTGTAATAATTCATTGGATCGAAATGACCAGCAAAACGCTTCGGGTGATTCTGCCGGAAATTCGGGGGATTCAACCTTACTCGCCCAGTATGAGCCCCGGGAATTAAAAACCAACTGGAGTAAGCATACCATTCCCATTGATTCCATTTATGATGGGGGTGTAGGCAAGAATGATATTCCCGCAATTGATTACCCTGAATTCGTGAGTCAAGAGCAGGCGAATGGCTTTCTTACCGGTCCTGATTTCGGAATTATTGTAACCGGTGAACAAATTCAGAAATTTTACCCCTTCTCTATTCTCAACTGGCATGAGGTAGTAAATGATTTTCTCGGCCGGATTCCCATTGCCGTTACCTTTTGCCCGTTGTGCGGCTCAGCGATTGTATTTAACCGCATTGTAGATGGTGATACACTCATATTTGGTGTCAGCGGCAAATTATATGAATCTAACCTGCTGATGTTTGATGAGAAGACTGAAAGCCTGTGGTCACAGGCGCTGGGAGAATGTGTGGCAGGTGATTTTGCGGGTAAGAAATTATCCCTTTTCAATTCAGCTATTGTTACCTACGAGGATATTGAAAAAAATTTCCCCGATGCAAAAGTTCTGAGTACACAAACCGGCTTCGATCGCAACTACACCCGTGACCCGTATGCTGACTATGTTTCTAATGAAGCACTTTATTTCCCTGTCAGCAAAAAGAGTGACCGGTACGAAAATAAAGAGATGATGTATGTGGTGCAGCTGGAAAAAACATCGGTTGCGTTTCCATGGAAGCAACTATTGAAGAATGGAAAAGCAAAAGTTGCCACCAGCGGGGGAACTGTGGAAGTGGAGGTTAAAAATTTTTTGCCCGCGGCAAGCAGGATTGAGGATAGTACACCAATCAATGGATATTTTTCCTATTGGTTCAGCTGGTATGCAGTAAATGGCGCTACAGGTAAAGTTTGGACCCAATAGTTTCCCATAACTCTTCTCAAATATTTTTCTTGATCACGGTAAGGTGATGCAACTCATGTAGGGTGTGCGCTATCCTTGCAGGATGGATTTAAACTATCGTTGCTTTCATACTAAAACATTTAAATTTTATTGTTACCAATAAACATAAAAAGTTTAAATTTTTTTAAAAATTTCAAGAGTTTTATTAGATTTGCTTAACTTACACTTTCACCCGCGGCAATCCTGAACGATGCGGGTTTTCGTGGTGATACTAAAAGAGAATTTTAAGATATTAATTTATTGGATTCTTCGGTAAAAGTAGTGGGTTAGATTGAGGAAGAAGTTTATCTTAAGTCAAAAAAG
>JBDSEA010000156.1:0-7713 GCA_039920305.1 Chitinophagales bacterium | reverse complement strand
ATCTGATTCAATATAGGGACTCATTTTTTTGCCGTCGAATACATAGTCAGTAGAGTATTGAACAAGCTTATATCCCAGTTCCGCAGAAATCTTTGCCAGATTGAGCGATCCTATACCATTGATGCGGAAAGCCACGTCCGGTTCATTCTCACATTTTGGAACATTGTGAGCAGCTGCAGTACAAACAACCGCATCCGGTCTGATGGCACTAAAAGTTTTTTTTACGCTATCAATATCAGCGATCTCAATGTCGTGGTGGGTTAGTGGCACTACCTCATGCTTTTGTGCAAACACCTCGCAGCAATCTGTTCCCAATTGTCCGTTAGCACCAATGACTGCGATTTTCATATTTAATTGCTATTTATGAACTGAGATCAGGCGGGTGCGCCGAACAACATTCACGGTTTACGATAACTTTTTTCATGGCAAATTTCTAAATACCTGGATGTTGTAGTAATTCGGATTATCGAAATCCCGGAACTTATCAATATTGGTAATTAACTCATCAAGTATAGATTCAACATTGTGGGCGGGCTTGAAGCTGAGCATATTCATGGCTTTTTCAACGGATACTTTATAGTTGCGGAAATCCTGAATGTTCTTGATGTTCAGCTTTACTTTTTTGCTTAATTTTTTTTCAACTGCTTCCTTAACGTAATCAGCAACTTCACCCACGGTATAATTTCCTGAGGCAATATTAAAAATACCGCTGATGGCAGGTGCTGCCTCAATAGCACGCACATAGGCATTCGCAGCGTCCTGAATGGCAAGAATAGGGCGCCAGATTGAAGGATTATTGATGATCACCTCACCGGTGGTTAATGCTGTTTTAAACATTGTGTTTACTATCAGGTCAAGCCGCATCCGGGGGCTGTAGCCGCTCACGGTTCCCTGCCGGAAGGCAATCACAGAAAATTGATCATCCTGCATTTGCATCACAGCCTGCTCGCCCTGCAATTTGGAAATCCCATAGGGATAACTCGATGAAGCAGGCTTTGTTTCATCATACAATTCATTAACAGTATATCCATACACGCTGCATGAGCCGGCATAAATAAACCGCTTAACTCCTGCACGCTTGGCGATGTAAGCGAGGTAAGCAGTAGAAGAAGCATTGGAGATGAAGTTCTTTGCAGGAGAAAATTCAGCCATCGGATCATTGGATAACCCGGCGAGAAATATCACCACATCAAAACCTTCAACATCTTTCTCAGTCAGATTAAAAATATCTTTCTGATGAACCTTTACCTCTTTGGGTAAATTATTTCCAAACCACAACAAATCAATTACCTCTACATCGTACCCGCGATCAAGTACCTTGGGTATTACGACTGAACCGATGTAACCTGCACCGCCTGCAATGAGAATTTTCATACTTTAATTGTTGATGTTAAATAGTGAATAGTAAATGGTAAATGAAGATTTTTCCAGCCAAACGGAAATCAGCATATCAGAACTTGAAATGATCTGATTCTGGCTTTGTAATCCATTCAGAAAGCAACTGCGCTTTTTCATCTTTTCCTGAAAGAATCGGATTAGTAACAGGCCAGTCAACACCAATGGCGGGATCATTCCACCTGATGCCACTTTCTCCTTTATTATTATATATCCCTGTGCAGATGTATTGAATTTCAGCATAATCACTGAGTACTGCGAAACCCCGTGCAAAACCCGGCGGTGCAAAAATCATCAGTCTGTTATTTGTGGAAACTTCTCTTCCATACCATTTACCAAATGTGGGTGAGCCTTTACGCAAATCTACGGCTACAAGAAAAGCAGACCCTGCGGTAACACGCATCAGTTTCCCCATCCCGGGCTCCCATTGAAAATGTAACCCGCGGACAACATCCTTTACTGAACCACTATGGTTATGCTGAACAAAATTGCAGGGTAATCCAAGATCTTTAAAAATATCCTCACGAAAAGCTTCCATAAAAAAACCTCTCTCATCCTGGAATACTTCCGGCTTTAATACGACTAAACCATCACTCAAATGCTTTGATTCAATTTCGATTTTCATAAGTTAACGCTCCTGCTATTTTTAACGGGCGCAAAGATAGCCGAAGAAGTGAATTAAGGAAAGGATGGACTGAGGGAAAGTATTTAAGATCTTTATTTCCTTCTTAAAAAAATATAAGCCACGAGCACGGCTATCAGCCCCAGCAGAATATAGGTAACCCATTGCTGTGTTGAAGCCTTCCTTTCACTTACTGCATGAAGTTGTTTTTCAGCAGCCAATTGCTTGTTAAGCGTATCCGCAGCCTGTGTTAACCTGTTAATGGTTTCTTTATAGGTGATTTCATCGTATGAATAATCGGCTTTAGCCATGCCCCGCCGGCTGATCACCGCACTCAATTCACTGAAAATTTGATTATCAGTTTTTACAATTTGCAAAAGAATTTCTCTGCTTTGCTCAAGGTCTTTTTTCGTTTTCATCTTAAAAATCCCACTACGCTGATCTGCGGAAGTTGCATAATCCTCGAAGCGGTCTTTTCTTTCTTTCAGCAGTTTTTGCAGTTCAGTAATATTTCCCAGCGAATCCTGAGCCTGCACAGGATATGCCATGTAAACAGAGGCAAACAGAATCCAGGGAAGAAAAAATTTTTTCATCAGAACAAACGCTTCAAACGTGGCTAACAAAATTGTGACCAAGCTGGTAGCTTGAATCAAAAAAATCTGAACCATCACCAATGGCCTGCGGTTAGTGAATCCCGGATGAAGAAAGATAACGCTCCGCATCGAGTGCCGCCATGCATCCTGAGCCAGCAGCAGAAACTGCCTGCCTGTATATTTTATCCTGCACATCTCCGGCTGCAAAAACACCCGGGATGTTGGTACGGGTTGATCCGGTGATGGTTTTAATATAGCCCTGCTCATCCATGTCAATCCAGTTTTTAAATGGTGTACTGTTTGGCGTATGACCGATGGCAACAAAAAATCCTTTAACAGGAATAATTGATTCAATCCCGGAAATTTTTTCCTTCACCCTTACACCTGTAACTGTTTGCTCTCCCAAAACTTCCACGGGCTCGGTATTAAAATGCACTTCAATATTTTCCATTTTCTTAACCCGATCCTGCATGATCTGAGAAGCGCGCATCTTATCACTGCGTACAAGCATGTGAATTTTCGGCGATAGCTTGGCGAGATAAATGGCCTCTTCTGCTGCAGTATCACCTGCCCCAACAATTGCGAGCTCCTGCCCCCGGTAAAAAAAACCATCACAAACGGCGCAGGCAGAAACGCCGCTCCCATTCAGCCTTTTTTCTGATTCCAGCCCGAGCCATTTTGCTGCCGCACCGGCAGCAATAATTATTGAATGAGCCTGTATCTCTTCTCCGCCATCGAGAAAAACTTTATGCACCGGCCCGGTAAAATCTACAGTGCTCACGAGCCCAAAGCGAATATCAGTTCCAAAACGCTCTGCCTGAATCCGAAAATCTTCCATCATCTCCGGTCCAAGAATTCCTTTCGGATAACCCGGGTAATTTTCGACATCTGTCGTAAGCATTAATTGCCCCCCCGGCTCAATGCCCTGGTACAAAACAGGATTTAATCCTGCGCGCGCTGCATAAATGGCAGCAGTATAGCCGGCGGGACCGCTGCCAATGATAAGACACTGATGAATCGTCATTATGAATGGATGAAAAATTAATTCAGAAAATACCGGTGATTTAACAGAGACAAAAATGAAAAAAGAAAAGTTTCACGAACCCTCTGAAATCCCCATGTATAGGAAGTTTGTGTTACAATCCCGTTATTACTCAGGCACAATCACTGTTTTGTAATCCGGATTATAGCCGCCCCAAATCCCCAAAGCTCCCTCTATATTTCCCTGGATTATTACCGGTGACGCAAAAGGACTTCCCTGTCCACTCAATTCAAATTCGAGCGTTCGCCAGAAATCAAAATGAGGCTGATCAATAGCGCACCATTTTACGGTAATGGTATCCCCTCTCCTGAACTTAAAATATCCCTCATAAAATGAAGCAGTATCATTCCTGCTAACCCCGCGGTCGAGCGTGAAATTAAAAGTAGTGCCATTGATCAGGTTATCTTCAAATACTGAATTGTATCCTGGATAATACGGCTGGGAATTCTCCTTTGTGAAATAACGAACGTACTGGCCAGGCAGGGGAGGATCAGTATACTGACAAACCAGATTCACAAACGTATCCGCATCATTGATGAAGGCCGGCTCCCACCAGATCGAATCAAGGGGAAGCGCCAGAGGTATGGTAGTTGATGAATTCAAAATTTCCCCTTCGGCTTCAACCGAAAGTGAATAGGTCTTTCCTTCTTCACCAAGCATTGCAAATGAAGTGTATAAAGAGATTAAAGTTCCGGCTGTGTCAAGAAAAATTTCATCAAGTATTATGGTATCTAATCCATCGGAAACTTTAACCACCGAGCCATGAACAAAATAACTGCTGAGCGAATCGAGGTAAATTGTGGAATAGTAATCAGAGCTTTTGGTCAGAACTACAAAGGGTGGCATTCCTTTTTCAATATGGCCTTCCACAACGAGCTGAGATTCCTGGTGCGGAAGATTAATGGTGATGTCCTTGGTGCATGAAGAAATTATTATACCGGAGAGAGTGAACAGAAAAAATGCAGGCAGGTATCTGGCTTTTGATAAAAAGCATAATTGAGTTATGAAGCGGAAGCCGCAATATAAAATATGCAGCACTTTTATGCAGGCGGTATACAAAATCTTAAAATTCATTTCAGCTTCTGTTGAGTTATCAATTCCTGTTTACCGGTTCATCAAAATTAAATTGTAAAAATTTCAGGATACTATTCGACCTCCGTAGTAGCCCGCTCAATATTCTTATCAGGAAGCAGCCACAAAACACCTATTGCAAAAAACAGAAATTCAGAAATAAAGGGTTCAATATATGCAAGCGGAATGGCAGCGGTGTATGCAATAACCGATATTTTTCCTTTATTTGATTGCTTGCGCATTGCATTTTTCATGGCAGGATTAAAATCATGGTATTTCACAATCGTTTGCTGGAGTATGGTATATGATATTCCGCAGAAGTTAAGTAAAATAGCATAAAGTGCTACGGTTGGAGGTTCAAAATTATTCTCACCCATCCAGCCTGTGGCAAATGGTACTAAAGAAAGCCAGAACAGTAAATTTAAATTGGCTAACATGATTCCTGAGCTAATATGCTTTACAGGGTGAAGCAGATGGTGATGATTGCCCCAGTATATTCCAATAAAAAGAAAACTCAGTAAGTAACTGATAAAGGTGGGAACGAGTGGAATCAATGATTCGAGGTCACCATTCTCAGGAACTTTGAATTCCAGAACCATGATGGTGATGATTATTGCCATCACTCCATCACTGAAAGCTTCCAGGCGTGTCTTACTCATGCACTTAAATTCTATTGTTATGCAGGCATAAATCTCTGCAGATTTCGATTAATCTTCTAAAAGGAAAAATTCCATGTCACACTTGGAATAATGGGAAATAAGCTTACCTGCTTTGCCTGAATCATAACCTGCGGATCCTGAAGAAAAATTCCATCATAAGAGTTGTAGATGAAGAACACATTTTTCCTGTTGTAAACATTATAGATCGAAAAGTTCCAGCTCGATTGAAGCTTCTTTTTTTTATTTCCTGAATGTGTTGCCGAAATATCAAGTCGGTTATACGGTGCAAGGCGATAGGAATTTATTGCCCCATATTCTGTAATCAGGTTACCCTCAATAAAATATTTTGAAACCGGAAGGGTATATGCAATACCGGTATTATAAACAAACTCTGCTCCCAGCGACCACTTTTCAGTCAGCTGATACATTGCAACCACTGACAGATTATGCCTCCTGTCATAACGGTACGGAAAAGTTATGCCGGCATTGAGAGCAGGAAATTTTCTATTAGTGTATGAAAGGGTATAGCCAATCCAGCCATTGAGCCTGCCATATTTCTTGTTTACGTACAATTCAATTCCATATGAATTTCCTGATCCAAATACAAAACTCTGCTCCAGGTCCTCATTCGGCTGAGGGGTATAACCTTCTTTGTACTCAATCTGATTGAAAAGATTCTTGTAATAAATTTCAACAGAAGTCTCAAACTCATTCTCTTTAAAATTCCGGAAATAACCGATTGAATATTGATCAGCTATCTGAGGCTTCACCACGAATGAGCTTGGGACCCATATATCGGTAGGCAATGTTGTGCCGTTCTGACTTACGAGATGTACATACTGATTATTGATGGTGAAGGATGTTTTTACTGAAGATACCTCATTGATACTGTAACGCAACAGCAGCCGTGGCTCCAGACCCGAATAAGCTTTAATTGACGCACCCGGTTTGTATTTGACACTGTCAATGATTTTACCGGAAAAGGAATCATAAATGAATCGGGTAGCGGGACCTACGGCATCGAAAACTGAAAAGCGAAGGCCTCCGCTTAGCTGAATTCTGCCGGTGACATCCCATTGGTCCTGCACATACAACGCAGCTTCTTGAGCATACTTCTTTACAACAGGTGAATTGAACAATACAGTATCGCTGCTTCCGGAGATGCTCTGTGGCTGAAAAATGTGATAGGTGTAATTCAGGCCATAGCGAATATGATGCTTTACTGACGGTGAATAGTCAAAATCCATTTTGGCATTCACATCCTGAACTCCTGATTGAATTTGAACCTCAAAAAACTGCTGAGAAAAATTTAATGCAAAATTATAAGAGTTGTAAATCGCCGACGCATTCATAAAAAGCTTATTGTTAAAGAGATGATTCCAGCGGAGTGTGGTAGTCGCATTACCCCATGGAATACTGATCTTGATATCATTATTCTTAAAAGTAAAAACATCCCGTCCGAAATAGCCGCTCAAATACAAGTGATCCTTATCAGAAAACTTATAATTGATCTTCGCATTCATATCGTAGAAGTAATAACCGCTGCCATTGGTAGGTGAAGTCTTTTTGATAAATGGTTTTGTTACCACATCAATATAGGTCCGCCTGCCTGAAATAATAAATGAGCATTTGTTCTTCTTAATGGGTCCCTCAATGGTAAGCCGTGAAGCGATCAGTCCGATACCACCGGACACATGAAGCGTCTGATTGTTGCCTTCTTTCATATTGATGTCAAGCACTGAAGAAACTCTGCCTCCGAACTGTGCAGGCATACCCTCTTTATATAGAGTAGCATTGAGTATCGCATCTGAATTAAAGACTGAAAAAAAACCAAAGAGATGGGAGGAATTGTACACAGTTGCCTCATCAAGCAGGATCAGGTTCTGATCTGCACCACCACCGCGCACGTAAAAGCCTGTGGAGCCTTCACCGCCACTCTGCACGCCGGGAAGCAATTGTATGATCTTTAAAATATCCTGTTCACCGAAAATCACAGGCAAATTTTTGATCCTTTCCATTGGCAGATCAAACTTTCCCATCTCTGATGATTTCACATTTGCATCCTTTGTATCGGTAGAAGAGATCACTACTTCTCTCAGCAGTTGAGCGGCGCTTTTTAAGGCAAGATTTAAGCGGAGATCAGCCGATAATGAAATGATAGTATCCAGTGGCACATACCCGAGATAGGTAACAGATATGATATAGTCACCTTGCGGAAGTGTGATGGAATAGAAGCCATAATCATTCGCAGTAGTACCCATCGAAGTTCCTTTTACTCCTACGGTTGCGGCAATTAGATTTTCACCGGTGCTTACATCCTTTATATAGCCG
>JBDSEA010000155.1:0-18914 GCA_039920305.1 Chitinophagales bacterium | reverse complement strand
CATCACATCATATCCGTAATATATTTCCCTCACCTAAAAAAGATATTCCCATCATCGCGCTTACCGCCAATGTGCTTACTTCCGACCTTGAGAAATGCAAAACCGCTGGCATGAATTCTTATGTTGCCAAGCCTTTCAAAGCATGGCAACTGATTACTGCTATTGCTGAAGTTACAGGAAGAAAAAACATGAAATCACACGGCCAAAAGATTTTAGCGGGTCAAGTGCATGCTGAGTTCCCTGATGCAAATATTTCAGTCACAGACCTCTCCTTTCTGGAAAAGTTTTGCGAAGGGGATGAGGCACGGATGAAAAAATACATCGGCATGTACCTCAATTCCACCCCGCCGGGCTTAAATAAAATCGCGCGGTCAATTTATGAAAAGGATTATAATTCTGTCCGGCGTGAAGTCCATGCCATGAAGGCGCATTTTACCTATATGGGGATGAGGGAAGCAAGGAGCCTCGCGGAGAAAATCGAGCACGCTGTAATGCAGAAAACTTACACAGAAGAATTGCCCGGCTGGATTCAGCAGCTTCATATAACCTGCAACCAGTCATTTTATGAATTGAAACCTTACAGCGGATAACATTATGAATTTACTTTTGTTTTTATCTTTATAACCAACCCTCACCATGTCCTTCAAAATTTTTGTGATTGACGATGATCCTGTAATGAGTGAGATGATCCAGGATTTTCTAAGAAAAAGATACGATCATGTACAAATATTTTTATTCGGTACGGGTGAAGAAGCCATGACCGAGCTATACCGTAAGCCGGAAGTGATCATCCTCGATTATCATCTTGACAGCCTTGAAGCCAATGCAACCAACGGCATCATCATCCTGAGGCGCATCAAGGAGCTGCTCCCGAATGTTCCGGTCTTGTTCCTTTCAAGCCATGAAAATCCTGATGTGGCTGCTGATACCATCAGGTACGGTGCTTATGATTACATCGTGAAAAATGAAACAGCATTTCAAAGGATGGAGATCATGATCAATAACGCCACAGGCCATCTCTCCATTAAAAGCAAGCTAAAGAATCAAAAGGCATTTAACCTGGTGCTCATTATTCTTTTAACGGCCATGGTGCTGGGATTCTTTATCATAATGTTGCTTTAGTACGCGCCTTCGTCATAAATAATTTTCTATTTGACGAAATCAAAAACGGTATTTATACATGCAAGTCTTCGTGCTTATAGTCTGGTATAAATTTCAAAGCGCATCCCCCTACCGACTTCACTGAATTCACTAAACACCAATTTGAGTGTGATAAGAAGATAAAAGAGAAAGAAGATAGGTACCGGGCCGTCAACAGCAGCTATGATTCTAAGGGAGCATCCTTCTGCATATTCCCGGGATCAGTTTCAGGAAGATGCTCATCTCTTTTTTTATTGCTGTCCTTGAAAAACTTTTTTTGAAAAAGAATGATGATCAACACACCGGTGGTGATGGAGGCATCGGCAATGTTGAATATTGGACGGAAGAAAACAAAATAATCACCACCCCATAAAGGGATCCAATTGGGCAGAAAACCCTCATAGAGCGGAAAATAAAGCATATCAACCACCCTGCCATGTAACCAGTTTGCATAGCCACCGGCTTCCGGAAATAATACTGAAGGAATGGCAGTGGTGCTTTCAGAAAAGATACACCCGTAGAAAATGGAATCAATGATATTCCCAACAGCCCCAGCAAAAATGAGTGCTATGCTTGTGATGTAACCCGCATGTGCTTTTTCATTCACTACCCGAATAAGATAGTAGCCAATTCCTGTTGCTGCAATGATTCTGAATACGGTCAGCAGAAGTTTACCGGAGTCGCCTCCGAGAGACATGCCGAAAGCCATTCCCTCATTTTCAATAAAATAGAGATAGAACCAGTTGAATATTTTCCTGCTTTCATTATAGGTGAAATTCAGCTTAACCCAGAATTTAATGCTCTGATCAAGCAACAGGACCAAGGTAATAACAAGAGCAGGCCTGAGAAATTTCAAACGTTAATATTGGGTTGCGGATGCTGCTGATTCATTTTGGCTTCCATACTCAGCGTGGCATGCGGTACTGCGCGCAGCCGTTCTTTGTCAATAAGTTTCCCGGTTACCCGGCAAATGCCGTATGTTTTATTTTGAATCCGGACTAATGCCTTATCGAGATGATCGAGATACATTCGTTGCCGGGCTGCCATTTGATTTAAATACTCGCGCTCCATGGAACTTCCTCCGTCATCCATTGCATTGTATTTGTTCTCCGTATCATCGGCGGTGTTGTCTCCGGAACGGCTGATCTGGTCCTGCAGATATTTAAGCTCTTTTTTTGCAGCTTCTACTTTTTCGATGATTAACTGCCGAAACTCGGCAAGCTCAGCATCACTATACCGAGTTTTTGGGGCTTTATCCCTCCCTTTGGGGCGGCTTATGGACCGTGGGTGTTTCCCGTTAGGAACCGGCTTGATCAATTTTGGAGAAGTTCCGGTACCTTTCTTCTTTTTTTGGATTGGCCCTATAGGGGCTTTCTTTACCTCTATTTTCTTTAGAACCGGCTTAGAAGCTGGGGTTTTAGAGGCTTTTTTGGAGGATAGAGGTTTAATTTTACTTGCTGCAGGCTTAGAAACCTTCTTTTCTACTCTTTTTTGTGACTTACCTGATGCTTTTTTGGCAGGCGTGCCGATTTGCTTCTTACTTTTTGCCATCCGGGGTGTTTTTTTGCTTAATTAAAATTTTAAGAGGCTGATTATCAACCTCTATTGATACTCCCTGATCCAGAGTATCAGTAAAATCGAGATTATCCGCCAAAATTTCCGCGCAAATATAGTTTTTAAAAGTTTCTATAACTGAATTAATTTCCTTTTGTTTTTCCAGTACTACTTCAATTCTGTCAGTTACACTGAATCCCTGCTCTTTACGCAGTTTTTGAATCCGGTTTACCAGCTCACGGGCATAACCCTCCTGGCGCAATGATTCACTAATGGTTATATCGAGTGCAACAGTTAAGTCACCCTCATTTGCTACCTGCCAGCCCGGAATATCTTCAGATATTATTTCCACCTCATTTTTTTCAATCTTTATTTCTTCTCCATCAACTATAAATACCAGCGAGCCTGATCTTATAAGGTTACTTTTCTCCTCATCACTGATGTTAATAAGACGTTCAGCAACTATCTTCATTTTTTTTCCAAGTCTTTGACCCAGGATCTTATAATTTGCCTTAATATTTCTTTTAACGAAATCTGAGGTTTCAGAAATAAAATCCAGTTCTTTTATATTCACTTCCGATAAAATCAAATCTTTAATTTTCATTATTTGTTGCTTCAAATGCGGGTCAGAAGCAGTGATCAATGCTTTTTGCAATGGTTGCCTCACCTTAATATTAACCTTCTTCCGGATTGATAAAATAAGTGAAGAAACATTTTGCGCCAGCTCCATTCTTTCCTCCAGATCTTTATTGATAAAACCTGCTTCTGATTCAGGGAATGAAGTAAGATGAACAGAGGCTGGGCTTGAAAGAGTTTCACTCCCGGCCAATTTTTCCCATGATCCATCATTAAGATTTTTGAAAAGCCAATCGGAAAAAAATGGCGCTACCGGGCTCATCAACCTGCATGTAACATTCAGGCATTCAAAAAGGGTTTCATAGGCCGCCTTCTTGTCGGCTGACATTTCACCCTTCCAGAATTTCCTTCTCGATAAACGGACATACCAGTTGCTTAGGTGCCGGTCAACAAACTCTTCAATTAATCGTGCTGCGGGAGTGGGGTTATAATCCTCGAAAAATGCTGTGACTTCTTTTATCAGTGAATGCAATTTTGAAAGAATCCACCGATCCATTTCACTACGGTCATTCACCTGCATTTTAGTGATCTCCTTACTGCTGGCCGAACGGTCAGAAATTTCAAAACCATCAATATTTGCATAAAGGGCGAAGAAGGCGTAAGTATTGTAAAGTGTTCCGAAAAGCTTTCTCCGCACCTCATCAACCCCATTGATGTCGAACTTCAGATTATCCCAGGGTTGTGAGTTGCTGATGAGGTACCATCTGGTTGCATCTGCACCATATTGATTGATCACTTCGAAAGGCTCAACCACGTTGCCAATTCGCTTGCTCATTTTATTTCCTGCCTTGTCAAGCACAAGTCCGTTCGAAATAACATTTCTGTATGCCACGGAATTGAAAAGCATTCCTGCAATCACATGCAGGGTGTAAAACCAGCCTCGGGTCTGATCAACACCTTCAGCGATAAAATCAGCAGGAAAAGCCCCGCCTCCTCCCGGACTGCTTTCGCCGATCAGAAGGGAGCCGGAATTTTCAAAAGGATAATGCCACTGAGCATAGGGCATGGCACCACTATCAAACCATACATCAATCAGATCAGGGATACGCCGCATTGTTTTTCCTTTTTCAGAAATCAATTCAATTTCATCCACGTAGGGCTTGTGCAGCTCAAGCTCCAGTTTCTTATTGCGGATTTCGAGCTTAGTATTTTTATTAAGGCCAGCAGCAACTGCTTTCTGAAATTCAATGGTGAGCTCAGCAATGCTTCCGATGCACATTTCCTCAGTGCCATCTTCTGTCTTCCAAACCGGAAGCGGAGTACCCCAATAGCGAGTGCGTGAAAGATTCCAGTCCTGGATATTTTCAAGCCAGTTTCCAAAGCGCCCGGTGCCCGTGGATTCCGGTTTCCAGTTGATGGTATTATTTAGTTCGATCAACCGCTCCCTGCAAGCGGTTACTTTAATGAACCATGAGTCGAGCGGGTAGTAGATAAGCGGCTTATCCGTGCGCCAGCAATGTGGATAGGGATGCTCAAGCTTTTCAACTTTAAATGCCTTGTTCTCTTTCTTCAGCATGATGGCTATCCGCTCATCCACCGAAAGATATTTTTGTCCGCCTTGTTTCCTGCGCTCAAGTTCTTTTTCTTCTTCAGAATAATATTGTTCCTTCACGTATTCACCGGCAAAGTCAGTAACCTGTTTCACAAATTTGCCCTGCATGTTCACCAGCGGAACTTCTTTCTTTCCCGATCCATCGCCATTCTCTTTCACCAAAATGGATGCAATGCCTTTTGCCTTAGTAACCCTGAAATCATCGGCGCCGAAGAGCGAGGCGGTATGAACGATTCCCGTTCCGTCCTCGGTAGTAACAAAGTCGCCGGTTATAACAACGAATGCCAGGCCTTCGGGCTGAGCATATGGCATGAGTTGTTCATATCGAATCCATTCCAGGTCTTTTCCGGAAACCTCACCCAGGATTTTGAATGGAAGGTGCTTGTCGCCGGCTTTGTATTGTTCTGTCCACTCAACATCCTCTTCCCCGTCTCCGGAGTTTTGTGCATCAAAATATTTTGAAACAAGATCTTTTGCAAGAATAACCGTAATGGGTTGAAAGGTGTATGGATTGAAAGTTTGAATGATGGAGTATGTTATTTTTTCACCTACCGCCAGTGCGCAATTTGAAGGGAGCGTCCATGGCGTTGTTGTCCATGCAAGAAAATATAAATCACTTTGTGCATCCTTAAAAAGAAATCCGCTCTTCTCATCGCGGATCACCTTGAACTGGGCAACAACCGAGGTGTCTCTGAGCGGCCTGTAGGTTCCAGGCTGATTTAGTTCATGCGAGCTGAGTCCCGTTCCTGCTGCTGGCGAATACGGCTGAATGGTGTAGCCCTCATACAAATATCCTTTCTCATAAAACTTTTTGAGCAGCCACCAGAGTGATTCTATATAATCATTTTCAAAAGTGATATAGGGGTGGTCAAGATCCACCCAGTATCCCATCTTGCGTGTAAGGTCTTCCCAGACATCCTTGTACTTCATTACCTCCTGCCTGCAAATTTTATTGTATTCCGCTATAGATATTCCGGGCTTACCATCAGGCCCTGTTTTGCCAATGTCATCTTTCTTAATGCCAAGCATTTTCTCCACGCTCAGCTCAACAGGTAATCCATGGGTATCCCATCCGCCCTTTCGGTTTACCTGGTAACCCTGCAGTGTTTTATAGCGGCAGAACAGATCCTTGATGGTACGCGACAGCACATGGTGAATGCCGGGCTTCCCGTTGGCTGAGGGCGGACCCTCGTAAAAAATAAATGGAGTTTTTCCTTCCCTGGAGGAAATGCTTTGGTCAAAAATTTTTTCATCCTCCCAAAATTTTAGTATTTCCTGATCAATCGCCGGAAGGTTAAGAGATAAATATTCTGGATACCTCATCATATTTCAATCCGGTTATCTTTTAAGTAATTCCTTATACCTTTTTACTAATCAGAGAATTGATCCTTGTTCATCGCATTGTATTTCAGCGCCTTTCAGTAATTGCCATCAGCTTATCATCATCATCAAACGTTTTCAGCCTGTCAGCCGGGGTTAGCTCCTTTAAGCTCCTCCTTCCCATCCATTTTCTCATGCTCAAAAGCAGTGAAGGAAGCAGCAGTAAATTATTAAACATTGCGACCACGAGTGTGATAGAAGTAAGCAGTCCCAGATAAAATGTACCGCCGAAATTTGAGAGTGTAAAAATGATGAATCCAAAAAATAAAATCACGCTTGTATAAATGATGCTGATACCTGCTTCCCGCAGGGCCATAGAAACGGTTCTTGTAATATTCCAGTCGTGGCGGTGAAGCTCCTGCTGGTATTTTGCGAGAAACCTTATTGCGTTATCAATTGCAATCCCAAAAGCAATTGAGAAAATTAAAACAGTGGATGGCTTAAGGGGAATGCCGAAAAATCCCATGATACCTGCGGTGATGATGAGCGGAATTAAGTTCGGGATAAGGGAAAACAAGATCATTTTCCAGGAGCGAAAAAGATAGCCCATGCATAAGGCAATAAGTAAAAAAGCAAGCATCAGGCTTTTTGCAAGCCCGTCAATGATGTAGCGGTTGCCCTCAAGAAAAACCACACTGGACCCCGTGATTATTACCCTGTATTTAGAGGTATCAAGTATAGAATAAATTTTCGGGGTAAGCTGACTGATGAGGTTTTTCATTTTTGTGGTACCGATGTCAGCCATGCTGATGCTGATGCGTGCAACCTGCCGGGAGCTGTCAATAAATGATGAAAGAAGATTCGTGGTATCCTTTGAATTACCGAGATAAGAAAAGATGAACGCGCGCTCGAGCTCATTGGGCAAATGATAATCATCCGGTCCTCCGTCATAATATGATTGACGGAGAAATTTTATTCCTTCTACAATAGAAAGCGGCTTTGAAAATTCCGGAAATTGCATCAGGGAATCCTGAAGCTGATCAATCTTGGCGAGACGGGCGGGAGAGAGTACCCCGCCTTTTTTTCTCGTGTCAACCAGGATCTCAAGCGGCATCACTCCGTGAAAATTCCGCTCGAAAAACTGAAGGTCAGTATAAAGCTTATCGCCATGAGGAATATCATCAACAATGTATCCGGTAGTCTTTAACTGTAAAACACCCACGAATGCGATTCCCACAATCACAACAGTAGCAGCGAAAATCCATTTCCTTTTTTTGTTAACCAGATGATCCAGGGATTTCAGGATCCGGTTCAAGAAAATGCGGTCGAGATAGCTTGTATGCTTCTCCTTAGGCTCCGGCAAGAAGCTATAGATGCAGGGAATCAGGATGATGGAGATCAAAAATATTCCGGCGATATTGAGTCCGGCGACCAATCCGAATTCCCTCAATATCTCGCTTTGTGTGAAGTAAAACACTCCAAAGCCAATTGCTGCCGTTAGGTTGGTGAATAAGGTAGCGAGCCCGATTTTTTCAATAATGCGTGTTAGCGCCTTTATCTTATTGCCATGCTTCACAAACTCTATATGATACTTATTGAGCAGGTACACGCAATTGGTGATGGCGATCACGACCACCAGGGGAGGAATCAAGCCGGTTAGAACGGTAATTTCATAACCCAGCCATTCAATGGTTCCGAGTGTCCATATTTCCGCAATCACCACTACAAGCATTGAAACAAGAACGGCATTCATTGATCGCAGGAGAAAAAAGAGGACAACACCGGTGGTGAGGGCTGCAAGAAGCAAAAACAACCTGGTCTCATCAGCGATTTGTGTAGTCATTACTGTTCTGATCAGCGGCATGCCACTGTAATGAATATTCAGGTGGGTTTGCTCGGAAAAGAGCTTTCCGTATTCCTGGATTTTCTGCACGGTTTCGATGCGTGCCTTGGAATTCAGCCGGGTGCTGTTAATATGCACCGCCATCAGGGTGGCTTGAGTGGATGGATTGTAAAGCAGGTTATTATAGAAAGGAAGATTCAGGAATTTTTGTTTCAGGGAATCCAGTTCCTTCTGACTATTTATATGATAAGGAAAAATAAATACAACCCGCATTTTTTTGTTGAGGGTATCCTTTTCAAAAGTCACACTGTTGCCGATTGCAATTACCTCATCAACGCCCACCACATTCTTCACATGATTTCCAAGCTCATTCCATGCATTAAAGATTCGCGGGTTGAAGAGCTGTTCGGGTTGAATTCCCAAAACCATCACATTCCCATCCTCACCAAATTGCTTTTTAAAATTTACATATTCAGCATATTTTGGGTTGGTTACCGGAATTACCTGGGGGTTGCTGTAGGTTAACCGCACCATCAAGGCATGGTATAGCATGACTGCAGTAAAGCCGACAATAAAAATCAGCAATCCCAGGCGGTAGCGAATGATGGTTCTGGCAATGGAATTCCACATGATAATGGCGGGCAAAAGTACGCAACCACATAGCCATTACAAACCAGGAACCCCGTACATCCTATCTTATTCCGGCGCTATTGCCTCGTAAAGCTGCTGGTAACCGGCATCTCTGGGCACCATCTGCATCAGCCTGATGGCGTAGGGCAGCGCATCTGCATTTCTTTTCTGATTATAGTAAAAAAGCGCAATGATGTAATTCAGATCATGGTCATTGCTATCAATTGCCAATCCTTTAAGATAAATTTTTTCGGCTTCATTTACCCGCTTCATTTGTTCGAGCAGCAGTCCATAGTTATAAAACACACGCGGATTTTCAGAGGTTGCTGTCGCTTTTGAAAAATAACCAAGTGCAGCATTCCGGTCATTCATTTCAATATACATCAGGGCGAGGTAGTAATTCACCTGCTCGTGGGCCGGGTCAATTTTACTGGCAATTTTAAGCTGACGCAGGGCTTCATCTTTTTTTCCCTCAATATCATACATGGTGGAAAGATTGATGCGGGCAGGAATGAGGAGGCTGTCCATTTTAAGAGCTACCAGGTAATCTTTTTCTGCGGCTGTATAATTTTTAAGTCGCGATTGTACATCGGCCTTCATCACTCTGCCGGAAGGTTCAGCTGCATTCATTGCAAGAAAAGCTTCAAGCTCTTTCCGGGCTGAACCATAGGCACGGGCATCATTATTTCCCATACTGTCACCGTATTCCAGCCAGAGATTTGCAGCAGCAACACGCACACCCTTTACCGGATCGCTTAACAATGGCAAACCATCCGCCTTCCATTGCTGGTATGGGTAAAACTTAAGGGTACTCAGGGCCTGGTACCGTACCAGTGAATTGGGATCTTTTAAGCCATTGATCAACGCACTAATATTTGCTTCGCCATAGGAAAACGACATGTAGTACAACGCCGTAGCATGGATAATGGCCGGAACATTAGTATCAGGGCGTGCAAGCTTTTGTAAATGGCCGGCTGCTGCTGAACCACCAAGAGTTCCCGGAATTAAATCATCACTGAAATGATAACGCCGGTTCGGTCCAAACCATTTTACGATCTGTGCTGCTGCCCATTGGGGGCTTTTGCCTGCATGGCAGTTATTGCAGGCATTCGGAGTATTGTATTTTACTGACTGGTCAGGACGCGGGACACGCATGCTGTGATCACTCCTGACATCGAGCACCATATAAGTTTTTGCAGGCATGTGGCAGCTGACGCATTCACTTGCTTCGGTATTTGCTGCATGAAATGTATGATCGCGGGAATCAAGAGTTTTATCATGACATTGAAGACAAAGTGCATTCCCTGCCATCAACAGCTTTCCACTATGGGCATTATGACAATTGCTGCATTTCACATTGTGCATGTACATACGGCTTTGTGCAAACGACTGAAACTCATAATCCTCATCCTGTATTTGACCATCTGCGGCATACATTGGAGTATGAGGGACTTCAGGAATATAATGATCAAGCAGTTGTAAGCTCTTAAATGGATTTTCATCAACTACCATTCTTCTGCTATGGCATGGTGCACAGGAGACCAGCTGGTCCTCTGCCGACTGATTGGAATTCAATACAAGATAGGAACCACTTACTTTTTCTTTTGTGCGGTAATGGTCAGAAGACACATATTCAGCATGCTTTTTACCGGGGCCATGGCAGGCCTCACAACTTACATTCACTATATCCCAGGTGGTATTAAAAGAATCAGCTGATGCATCATAGCTTGTGTGAAGATTGGTGGAATGGCAGCCTGCACACATGGCATTCCAGTTCTGCGCACCCCTTGACCAGTGCAGCCAGTCATGCGGGTCAAGAGATTGAGATGGATACAGGTGAAACCATTTTTTTTCCCTTGCATTCCAGCTTGCGCGAAGGGTTTGCATCCTTCCCCCCGGAAATTCTATGAGATATTGCTGCAAAGGATGAATGCCGAAAGTGTATTTGATCTCGAAGTCGTGATATGCGCCATCCGCTCCCTGTGTGTTGACCATGAATTTTCCGTCTTCCTTAAAAAATCGGGATTTTACTCCGTCGGCTGAAAAACTCACATCCTCAAAATCTCCAATTACACTTCCATCATTTGCAGGAAGCATTGCCCGCGCATGATCAGAAATTTTCCAGTCGTCATATTCTTTTTTATGGCAACCACCGCACTTTTTATCCCCAATGAAATCTCCATGAAATGTTTCACCCTTATTTATTTCCGGTTCTTCAATCGGTTCTCCGGAATTTTTACATGAATTAAATGAATAAATAAAGGTGATGGAAATAACACCTATAAGGAATAAGCTGATGAATATTCTTCTTAAAGTCATTGGGATGCAAAATCCCAAAAGTAAAAACTATGAAGAATGCTGTAGAAACTCTTTAATAGATGCTATCCTATTTTGAGAGGCTGATAAAAACAAAGTCCACACTTTCATGATTGAAAGTGTGGACCCGACTTGTTTATTTGCTAATAACAGATATAATCGAATTCTGTCTCCTCTGATTTCCTAACCATTTTTTTCTGATTACCTGTTACTTAGGTTGCTTTTGTCTTTTCTTACTTTTCTTCTGATGCTGCGCCGGAGGAGCCACATTTTCTTTTTTCCCATTCATCTGGGGTGATTGCTCCGGGTTATTAGCAGGATGATCATTTCTCGGTTCTGCTTTCTCATTCATCTCTCGCGGATCCTTATCATTAGGATTTTCAGGCCTTTTTTCGGGCTGCATATTGCCTTCATTATCACGGTTTACCTTAGGCCTGGTTAGATCCTTTTCGTTATCAGAATTATCCTGTTTCGGACGTGTTTCCGGACGATTTAAATCGTTATTATTGATATCGCGTGGCTCGTTCTGCATACCAGGTTTATTTTCAGGTACAGGCCTTTGATTTCCCGGCAAATTCTGGCGGTCGCGGTCACCCGTATTTTTCTCATGTGCTGCCCTGGCTTCGTTCATGCTTATCACTTTTGCCGGTTCCGGCTTCTTTCCCTCCGCATTTTCGTTTTTCACCTCCGGACGAAACATTCTAACCTCATCTCTGTCTATTTTTTGTCCGGGCTTATCATTATCGCGCAGGGCAGCAGCTTTAATATCCCTGCCTGTTACCTTTCTTACTTCATTAGCATCCGGTCCGGCATTATAGGAAACACCTCTTTTATCGTCAGTTCGCTTGTTATCAATCATGTTGGAGTTCCTGATGATATCGGCGTTCTTTGAACGGTCTATCTGATAGCGGTCCAGGTCATTGCGGTCAATGTCTTTATCATTCACAAAAACCCAGTTATTATGATTATCATTTCTGTCATTGTCCCTTCCATAACCTAAGGGAGCCCATCCATAATAACCGGGCGCACGCCTCCATGATACCCATGCCGGACCCCATTGACGGCCTGGAATCCAAAGCCATCCTACAATAGGATCAAAATTCCAGCGACCATAATGGAAGGGAGCCCAGCCCCATGGATAATCTGATACCCAGGTCCATCCAAAAGTGGTGAGCACCCAGTGACCACCAGTGCTGTAAGGAATGAATCCGGCACCAACACCGGGTACCCATACATTGCCGTAAGCAGGGTAATTTACCCAGTTGCCATACGGACTAAGGTCATCATAAAAAAGCTGTAAGCTTACTGAAACCTGCGCTGAGGATTTATTGGGAGCTGACCATGATGCCATACTCACTACCAGGAGCGCTGCGAAGAATTTAATTAGTGTTTTCATTGCTTAAATTATTTTGTTTTAAAAACAATTTTAGAGAATTGCATAATTGGTGCCATGATTATTTTTAGCTATGAAATATCAGATTATTGACCGTTCGCCGTTACATTTTTCAGGGTGAAATAATTTGAGATTTTAACCGTTTGGACTCCTCACTATCAAACGGTGTAATTTTACCACTTTCTATGAAAATTCACTTACCGGCAAGTCTCTTATTCACCCTATTTATTTCGAATCATCTCTATGCTCAGCAACTTGCGCTGGGCCAATGGAGAGATGAACTCGTTTATAGAAATGCATACAGCGTAACGGCCTCTGATAATAAAGTTTACTGCGCAGCAACGATTGCTTTTTATTCCGTGGATCTGACTGATAACTCCATGGAGAAATTCAGCAAGGTGAATGGGCTTTCTGATATTCAAACCACGCTGCTTTCATATGATAAATCCCATGATCTGCTGGTAATTTGCTATGCCAACAGCAATATTGATATTATGAAGGATGGAATAATCACCAATGTGTCAGATATTGAGCGTAAAAGCATTGTGGGTGATAAGGCAATTTACGGCGTTTACATTTATGGTGATTATGCATATTTTTCCTGTGGTTTCGGAATAGTGGTTTACGATGTAATAAAGAATGAGATCAAGGATACTTATTACATCGGACCCAATGGTTCACAGCTCCAGGTAAATGATGTAGCCATTGACGGAACGAATATTTATGCGGCAACCATCTCCGGTATGTATTTTGCCAGCCTGAGCGATCCGTTTCTTGCAGATTTTAGCCGCTGGCATCTTTTTACTCCGGAAGAAGGTCTTCAAAGCGGAAGCTATACCGATTGTATCACTTTTAATAACCTGGTTCTTGCAGCTAAGAAGGATACTATTTTTCAGTTCAATTCAGGGGTATGGGCTCCCTATTTTTATTTTCGCCCCGGATTGGATATCAGGAAAATGGAAGTTTCTTCTGATGCCCTTCTCGTGAGCCAGATTGGGTCCGCCGGAGCAAGGGTAACCGTAATTCATTCCGCCGGTCAAATAGACTCCATTTACACCCCTCAGCCATTGCAAGCTGTAGAAGCAAGTGGCGCTGTGTGGATCGCTGACCTTTACAACGGATTGCAGAAATCAACAGAAGGAAATCTTGAATCTTTTTATCCTGACGGGCCCTATTCTAAAAATGTGTTTGATCTCGCCATCAACAGCAATACGCATAGTGTTTATGTTGCCCCCGGAGGATGGAATTCATCCTATGGATTTATTTTTAATCAGGATGGATTTTTTGCCAAAATAGATGGATTTTGGAATCACTATGACATCAATAATACCAACCTTATTGACACATTCGACATTGTATGTGTTACTGTAAATCCTGTGACCAACTTAACCTATTTCGGAAGTCTTTGGAAAGGAATAGTTGAATTTGATGACAAGCTTGGAATCACGAACCAGTATGATGAAAACAACAGCAGCCTCAGCGGCACCAATGGCGACATCAGGCGGGTAAAAGCATCTGATATCGCTTTTGATCAGTATGGAAATATGTGGGTGTCAAACTTTGGTGCGCTGGATCCGATCTGCGTTCGTAAAGCTGATGGCACATGGCTCGATTTCCAGCCGCCGTTTCCCATAAGCCAGCAGTGGATCACCAATATCGCCTTTGATGATTTTAACCAGGTTTGGTTTGTACTGCCAAGGCAGGGCATCATGGTTTTTAACTATGGAAACACCCTGGATGATCCATCCGATGATCAGTATAAATTGCTCATAAATGTGCCGGGCAGCGGTGGTCTGCCCTCCCTTTCGGTAAACTGTATCACTAAAGATAAAGATGGTACCATCTGGGCAGGCACTGAATCAGGAGTAGCTGTTTTCTATTGTCCGGGTGATGAATTTTCTGAATTCGGCTGTGATGCACAGCAGATTGTTGTAAACAGCGGGGGATATAATGGATATCTGCTTGAAACTGAGAATGTGCGGCAAATCGTTATTGACGGAGCCAATCAAAAATGGATCGGCACTGATAATGGTATCTGGCTTTTCTCCGCTGACGGAACAGAACAAATACTTCACTTAACTACTGAAAATAGTCCGATTTTCTCCAACTTTATTGATGCTCTTGCCATTGATAATTCCAGTGGTGAAGTTTATATCGGAACTGATAATGGCCTGATCGTTTATCGTGGTGAGGCCACCACCGGCTCAGCATCTTCATGCGCTCCCATGGTTTATCCCAATCCGGTTCGTGAATCCTATGACGGGCCCATTGCCATCAGCGGCATGGTGGACAATGCGGATGTAAAAATTACAGATGAAGCGGGAATACTTATTTACCGTACCCAGGCACAGGGGGGCCAGGTAGTGTGGGATGGCAAAAACTATTCAGGGGTTCGCGCTAAAACGGGAGTGTACCTCGTGTGGGCGTCGAATACAGATGCATCAGTAACCTGTGTTACTAAACTGCTCATCATCAATTAAGCGGGATTGGTGGGATTTTCTTCCGGAAAAAAATATTATTCAACTACTGATGCACTGGCCCTTCTCAAAAAATATTGTGCGTACCAGGAACGATGCCACCAGGAAGTACGCACAAGACTTCTCCGGTGCGGGCTTCGCGGGAATGACCTGGAAAATTTAATCACAAAGCTGATTGATGAAAACTTTCTGAATGAGGAACGCTTTGCCATCGCCTTTGCCGGGGGAAAATTCAGGTTAAAAAACTGGGGCAGAAAAAAAATTGAACAGCAGCTCAAAGCAAAAGGCATTTCAACTTACTGCATTGCAAAGGCAATGAAGGAAATTGATACCCCCAATTACAAGAAGACAATGCTCATCTTATTAGAAAAGAAAGCCGCTGCGCTTAAAGACAAAAATATTTTTACGCGTAAGCAAAAACTTTCAAATTACCTGATCCGGAAAGGATACGAGACGGAGCTTGTTTTTCAGCACGTAAATGATTATTACGATCATGAATAACGGGCTAAAACCATTTTCTTTTTTTAAAGAATATAATCATCGCCCCGGCCACCAGTATGATGATTCCCCAGAGAAAATAGTAACCATAATGCCAGTTCAGCTCCGGCATAAACTTAAAATTCATACCGTATACCCCCACGATAAAGGTGAGGGGAATGAAAATGGTTGAAATAATCGTTAACACCTTCATCACTTCATTCATTCTCAGGCTAAGCGTGGAGAGATAGAGATCCATAATATCCGAAAAAAGATCCCGGTAAGTTTCAGTGGTATCAATCACCTGGATGGTGTGGTCGTATAAATCCCGGAAGTAGGGCAGAACACCCGGTGAAATCAATCCCACTTCATTTCGCAATAAGTAATTGATCACCTCACGTAGCGGCCACACTGATTTCCGGAGAAAAATACTATCACGCTTTAATTCATTGTAACGCTTGAGAAACTCCTGCGAGGGATTGATTGCCACATCATCCTCCATGTCCTCAAGCTCTTCTCCCATGGATTCAATTATGAGAAAGTATTCATCCACCACACGGTCTGTCAGGCAATACAAGAGATAATCTGCACCGTAATTTCTCGTCCGGGCGCCGGAATCACGCAGCCGGGCACGAATGCCATCAAAAAGATCTGCCTCATTTTCCTGGAAGGAGATTACGAAATTTTTTCCAAGAATCAGGCTCACTTGCTCCACATTGAGTGACTTGTGATCATTATGCTCATAGTTGAGCATCTTAATGATGACTAAAACATATTCCTTGAAGTCATCAATTTTAGGGCGGGAGTTGGTATTCACCACATCTTCGAGAGCCAGCGGGCTGATGCCGAAGTGCTTTCCTAACTTTTCAACGATGGAAGTATCATGGATTCCCGTAACATTAATCCACGTGGTAGTATTGGTATGCTTGTATTGGAAACATTCCTCTGCTTCGGCGAGCGTTTTTTCTTCGTAATGCGAGCTATCGTAATCGAAGACCATGATTTTCGGTAACGCCTGCTTTTCCTGACCTATATAAACCAGTTTGCCAGGTGGCATACCCGTTTTTTTATGCGCCTGCGCTTTTCGAAATGATTTCTTTCTTTTCACTTTCATAAGGACAAAGTAAAACACATTCGCAATGGTCATTTATAACATTCTGAATCCAGTTTAATATAAGTCGTTACGGAACCATCACCGCCGTGTTTTGGTTATCTTTGCATTCAAATCTTTTTCTATGGAAACAATCGTTCAGCCCCGTGCGGTAGATGTTTATACCGAGATGACTCCCAATCCTGAAACCATGAAATTCGTGGCAGATACAGTTCTGTTTCCCAATAGCTCAGCGGATTTTCCTGAGGAGGGATCAGCAAAGCAATCAGCGCTGGCTACCGAATTATTCGGGTTTCCGTTTGTGAAAGGTGTGTTTATCATGAACAACTTTGTCACAGTTACTAAAACCCCGGAAGCGGACTGGATGGAGATTTCTCCCACCCTCCGTGAATTTGTTAAGAATTACCTGGAGGACGGGAAAGAGGTTATTGCCCCGGATTTTAAATCTCATCCTGTTCATTTAACATCCGGCAACGATGAGGAAATTGTTGCAAAAATCAAAGAAATGCTTGAGAACTATGTTAAGCCCGCAGTAGAAATGGATGGGGGTGCCATACAATTCAAATCCTATCACGAGGGCAAGGTGGAACTGATGCTCCAGGGCTCCTGCAGCGGCTGCCCTTCTTCAATGATCACGCTTAAAGCCGGCATTGAGGGATTACTGAAAAGAATGGTTCCGGAAGTTCAGGAAGTGGTTGCTGAAGCAATTTGATCTTACCGGCAACTGCCAAGATTTATTCAACCGCTCAGGTTACTTTTTTTGAATGCACCGTTGCTCGAAGCATTCAGTCCCCGGATGCTGCTACAAAAGCGTTCCCCTTAAAATGATCAGGGCAACCGTAAAATAGATCACCAGTCCTGTAACGTCAACGAGCGTTGCTATAAAGGGCGCAGAAGATGCAGCAGGATCAGCGCCTAACTTTTTTAATACAAGGGGAAGCAGCGAGCCTGATAAGGTACCCCACATTACCACCCCGATTAAAGAGAGGGAAACGGTGAGTGCAAGCAACAGCCAGTGAGGTCCGTAAAGATCTGTAAAGAGTGTCCAGATACTGATGCGGAGAAAACCGATACAACCGAGGATCAGTCCCAGGATCAATCCTGAGATGAATTCTCTCCTGGTTACTTTCCACCAGTTTGCAAGAGTTACCTCCCCTAATGCCATGGCCCTGATGATGAGTGTTGCCGCCTGCGAGCCGCTGTTGCCGCCGCTTGAGATGATGAGTGGAACAAATAATGCAAGCACAAGCGCCCTTTGTATTTCATTGGTGAAATATGCCATGGCGCTTGCGGTAAACATTTCCCCGATAAATAATACCACCAGCCATCCTGCCCGTTTTTGAATGAGCTTGCGTAAAGAAACTTTCAGGTAAGGTTCATCAAGCGCCTCACTACCGCCGAACTTTTGAATGTCCTCAGTGTCTTCTTCTTCCATCACATCCACCACATCATCTACGGTAAGAATGCCGAGCAGCAGCCCGTTGAAATCCGTTACCGGCAAGGCTACGCGGTTCGCCTGCTTGAATGCCCTCACTGCTGTTTCCTGGTCATCCTTTGCACTCAGCGAAATAAACTGACTATCCATGATCGTACTCACCTTTTGATCCAGCGGTGCAAGCAAAAATTTCCCAACACCAATATCATCAATCAAAACACCGCGTGAATCTGTGACGTAGATCTCGTTCAGGGTTTCGCTGTTCCTGCCATGGGCTCTTATGTAATCGAGTGACTGCTGAATGGTCCATTCTTCTTTCACTGAAACGAGCTCTGGTGTCATCAGCCGGCCAATGCTGTCCTCAGGATAATTAAGAAGTGACTGCGCAACCCGGCGCTCTTCATCAGTAAGCAATGAAATATAGCGCTGAACTGTTTCAGGCTTCAGGCGCTCGAATAGCTGTGTGCGGTCATCTGCTGAAATCTGGTTAAGTGTATTGGTAAGCTGGGAAAAGTTGAAATTGCTCAGCAGCTCTTCCTGCACATCATACTCAAGATTCTCAAAAGTGAGAATCGCTTTTTCAGGTGGAAGGAACTGGAAAATTTTATGAAGCTCTGTTTCCTTCGTCTGGTTCAATACCTCGGCCAGCTCTTCCGGCTGCAGGCGATCAATCAGATGCCTGAGCTGAAACAGATTCCCATCGAGCATTTGACGGGCAAGCTCTTGTGTTTCCGTAGCGGGCATTACAACAACCCGGAGGTTCTATAGGTGATTTCAAAAACGTGCGCGAAGCTAAGCCCCAGAAAGGCTTGAACAAAAAAACTTCTTCGTCAGTAAGTATTTTCACCTTGCAAAAAAATTTTTATGGAGCGAAGAAATTTTATTAAAACACTTTCCCTCGCAGGTACGGGCCTGGCGATGACGGATTTCAATTATAAAAATAAGCGCGAAGATTTTCATCGGGAAGAATCTACACCCAACGAATTAACGATTCATGATCTTCAGAAAATGATGGAGACCGGAAAAACTG
>JBDSEA010000154.1:0-9038 GCA_039920305.1 Chitinophagales bacterium | reverse complement strand
TTCATTTTGTTTAGGGATTAAGGACGCAATATAAAAAAATTCAGCCGGTTTTTGTTTGTGGTCATTTTTCTAAAACAATCTCAGATTTTGAAACACTTTGGATCCAGTCCATCACTTTTCGTAATGCCACCGGCATGGCATTGCTCACTGCAGGACTCAATCCAATCCCAATTTCCTCATGCGCAGAAGATTCACAACCCAGAAACAAAACCTTTTCCGGGATGATGTCAAGCGCCTTAGCCATCATAAGTGCACGGAGCGGGCTGATGTAATGCATGTCGGCAAAGAATTCGTTTTTCTCATCATCGGGCAATTGCCTTACATCTTTCACCTCAATCTCTTTAAGATAAACTGTACCGGCTTCTCCTCCCCACATAACGATATCGAGAATGAGGAGGATGTCGTAGTGATCATACAATTCCTGCACGAGCGATATTCCCCCCGAACCAATTTCCAGCACTTTTACATTTTCCGGTAATGCATGCTCATCTGATAATTTCTTTGCCAGCACTACTCCGAACGCATCATCCATGCGCAGTTCATTTCCTACCCCGGCAATAAGAATTTTCGGTTGCTTTATTTCGTTCACTTACATGTTTGTTTTCAAAACCGGAGAACGGAAAAGTGAATCAGATGCGTTTTCAAAAAACCGAAAATCTCTGTTGATGTAAATGGTTGTTTTATATAAAGGCTTTTTTTCTTTATCAGCCATGAAGCCTATTCTTTTGCCGGGCAGCGTTAATCCCTCAGCGTTTTCAAAACCTGCATATTCAGTTAGTCCAAATTCTTCGTTTTTACCCGGTGTGGCATAGGCCACCAGACTTTTGCTTTCCGGATCAAAATAGTACCACCATGGGAATCTTTTATCTGAGGTATCCTTTCCGGAATATAATACTTTAATAGCCAGGACTTTTTTATTCAGGATGTTCTGAGTTCCTTCAAAGATAAAGTTTGCACCACCATCTGCCAGCTTGAATGGCATATTCAGGACATAGTGTGAACCCCAGGAAGAGTGCCAGGCATCATTGTAATCTTCCGTGTTCCGGGCTTGCATGCCGTTCACGAATTTTTTTGCTGAATCACCATCATATATCACCAGATAACCGGTATCCTTATCCTGCCATGAAATGCGCATTTTTAATGCTGGCTGCAGTTGAAAATAGTGGTATTGAGTAATCTCGCTTAACAGGCTGCCTGCAGAATCAAATTCCTGAATCACCTTGGTATAAGAAAGTGCTTTTTTCTGCTGCCATGATTCTAATCCACCTGCATTGATGATGCTCGCTTTGATAATATGTCCGCAGGTGTCATCAGGCAACATGGAATACAGATTATCCTCACGGGATTTGTCTGCAATTTTATCTGTCGTGGAATTACATGCAATCAGACTTATTAATATAAATACAGCGAGATTTTTTTGGATGAAATTCCTTCTCATAAATTTTGTGTTCAGAATCAGATTTAAAATAAATTGAAGACAATCGAATTACATGCTTAATCCAATCCTGATTTCCCCTGACTCATCAATTGTGAGGGGATATTTTTTCAGCTTTTGCAACCTGTTCGATTCCATGATACCATCCGATAAGCGGTATGCGCAGCCGTGCCACGGACAAATGAGAAAGCCCTTTTCAATCACAGCGCCATCCAGCGGAAGGGTTGTATTCCCGCAGCAGTTTTTTAAAGCATGCAGGTTTCCCTCTGTTTTGCAAAACAAAATGTTTTCGCCCTCCTCCGCATATTTGTAGGCGGTGTTTTCCTTCAGGTACTTTGCATTCCCCACAGGAATCCATCGGGGGTATTTATCATTCCCATTACTTCCAGACATTATTTCCTGGGCAAGTATTCCATTCTGGATGTCAGTATGAAAGAGGTCATACAGGCTGAACAATAAATTAACCGCCTTATCGCTTTCCATTTTCGCGTGCAGTTCAGGATGATTGATTATTATTTCTTTGAACAACCGCGTAAGCGCTTCGCGGTGCAGCATGTCAAAATTCTGCAGAAGCTGCTGGAAATCGTCTTTTACCTTAGGGTAGGGAAGGTCTTCTACCTGCGCAATAAGATCTTCCGTTTGCGAAGCCAATTGCTCATATTCAGTATCAGTTAGAAAAATATTTTCCATTAAGCATGATGATGGTGACGGCTATCCGCGCAATTATGAACACAGTCCTCTAATTTTTCACCTTCGTGGTAACAAAATTCGCAATCAGGTCCACATTCGCCATGTCCGCCTTTTTGCATGCCTTCAAATGCATTCCTGAAAATACCACCCGCCTCTTTTTTACCTGCAGCAGTTAACTGTACGGAGCTGTTTTCATTTACCTCATCGTCATTGGTTTTAAGGTAACCTGCAACTATATTTTTTTGAAGATGAAGCAAGAGGTTCGGAGTGGATGTACTCAATAAAGAAAGTAAGCGGCTCACCGGAACTGCCTCCGCTAGGCCTTCCCCCTGCATCCAGTATAATACCTGCAGGATCTCTTCACGCCAGAAAAGAGAGTCCAGCGAATCCTGGCCTGAGTATGATTTTTCCATCATAAGTTAGGATAAATCCATTTCGAAAATACAACTCAAATTTAATTGAATTTAAAAATTATGTCACAGCTATAGTGTTTCGTTCAGCAGCCGTCCTGAATTGACAAGCAAGCTGTATTCTTTTGTTCGCTGGGCCGCAGCTATCACCTGTAACTGCTTTGGCCGGTGCAGATCCGTTCCTGCCATATCAATCATGCCTTTTGAAATGAGAGCATGGGCTGCATGCTTTGCAGGCTCTCCATAATGCCCGGTGAGTGACATCATATTCATCTGAAAAAAAACCCCGGCATTTTTGAGCTTCTCATATTCGTTCATTTTTTTATCATGAAAAAATGAATAGCGCTCGGGATGTGCCAGTACAGGATGATAACCCGCGAGGTTGATTTTGAAAACGATGTCATCCAGCATCGGTGGCTTATTGGTAAAGGGTAATTCGAAGAGAACGTATTTATTTCCAAAAGTGAGCAGGCTATCCTGATTAATCAACCTGAAAAATATTTCATCAAAAAAATACTCAGCTGCAGCATCAATGGTAAAGCTAATTTGATGATGCTGCAATAAAGTTCTTACACTTTCCAGCGAAGCGGCTATTTTTTCCCTGGTATTGTTGTGAATTCCGGAATAAATGTGCGGGGTGGTGATGCATTTTTGATAGCCAAGTGATTGCAATCCCCGGATGAGTGTCAGCGTTTCGTCATCATTCTTAGCCCCATCATCAATACACGGAAGCAGGTGTGAGTGGAGATCAACTTTTAAGAATGGTGAGGGGGCATCATTTTCCTTTCTCTTGTTGAATAGAAACTTGAACACACAATATTATTTTCAAGTGATAGTTGCTCCTGCAAGCTGCTGCTCTCCGGAGCTTCGCAGTTGCAGCTTTTCATTGGACAGACTGACGGAGCGCGATATGATCAGGAACAGCGAGCCAAGAAAGAGGGCAAGAAAGATGGCCACGATCAGGGCAATATACCAGCGGACAAAAGAAGCTTCAGTAGAGAATACAGGATCATCTATAATTTGAAGAATGGGAGCCGTAGTAAGCAATGTTACCTTGGCAAGCTCCAGGTTATTTACTGCCGCACTGTATTGTGTAGCAAGCAATCCCTGGCTTCGCGAGGCTGAAGTAACATCCACGAGTCCCTTCTGCCTGATGGTGTTGTTTGAAAGGTCTTTGAGATTTGCAAGCCTGTAATCAAGGCCCCTCAATACCCGCCCAATGGAGTCAGCGCGGGAATCAGCAATATTGAGATTTTTTTTGTTGAGGGCGAAAACATTATCCATATAATAGCTTGCCGACTTGTTTACCATGTTCTTCATCATTGACATCGAAAATTCCCGGCTGCGCGTATTAAAAGTTGCTATGTTGAAAGGTGTACTTGCATCATAGGTAACGAGAAGATTATTGTCAATGATGTTGTTGTAGATCACATTCATGATGCTGTCTTCCAGCGGAGTGAACTGATCGAGAGGCTTGCCTGGCTGGAAATAAAAGTCCTTCAGGCGGGGGTTTTTATTCCATCCTTTACGAATAAAAGTGCTGTTTCTCCAATGATAAATATCAACGTAATGGTTTGCCAGTAAATCCTTCTTTCCGTTTACCACAGCTTCCTGCATCAATGATTCTTTCACTACGCGCCGTGACTGAATTAGAGTAGCAAAAAAGTTATTGTTATAGATGGTATTTTTTGCAGCGGAACCCTGCAACCCCAATGAATTAGCGAGGGATAGTGAAGAGCTTAGCAATCCGCTGGAGGCACTCTGACCCTCAACCGTAAATGAGGTGGTAGCAATGTATTTGGTACCATACCACCACACGTAAACAAGCGCAATTGCAGAGAACAAAATGATCCAGATAAGGAGGATGTACCATCTCTTCAGCACATACCAGAACATCTGCTTAATGTTCATCCACAGAGGACCAATCTGTATCTCCTCATCTTCTGTTTTAACAGCAGATGGAATTATGTATTGGGGCTGTTCACTCATATTAAAATTGAGGGTTGCTTAAAATTAGAAATTTATTCGTGTTATAAGCACGTAAAGTGTAAGCAAGCCGGTGAGCTTTACCATGGCGCTTTCTATCACATTGTTCCAGTCAACCGGTTTGGGTGCCACGGCAGTGGCAGGGGTGGTGGTTGTGGCTCCGGCGGACGCAACAACAGTGATGTTGTCCTCAGATAGTATGTAAGGAACCACTACACTTGCACCCTTTTGAACTTTCGGATAAATACGGATGAAGGTCCATCGCCGCGGATCCTGTACGGTTCCGCCGGGCTGTATTACATAAGTGCGCGGGCGCTTTGCATCGGGTGCAAAGCCTAAACCATATTTTTTAACGTACCATTTTGCACGCTTGCCTTCCTTCCAGGGCGCATTCAGAAAGCCAAGTGAATCTTTATATGGAAAATTGATCATCCCCGAAACAGAAACGATATCATTGGTAACGGGAATATCAATTTCATCCCCGCCCTTTAGTAAAATATTGTAGCGGCTTTCCGGGTTTTTCATTGCCTTATCAAGCTCCATAAAAACCAATCCCCGGTTTTCTTCCTTGCGAACGAGGGTTCCCTCATTTGCATCAGCCCATTGTGTCAATCCGCCAGCCCGCTGAATCACATCCACCAGCTTTTCATCCTTACTGATCAATGAATAAGTACCGGGATACATTACCTCACCAGTCAATGTAACCACCATCTGCGTATCAAGTGCGGAAACTGAGCGAACAAAAACAAAATCAAAGGGGGCGATATTATAATCGTCTCCCGGAGAAGCGATCTGAAGATTTCTGTCAATAGCAAAAGTTTGAACAACATGGGGAGCATTGGTACCTGAGGAATCATAGCGCGAGATTTCGATGCGGGTGTTTGCTGCTTCCGGCTTTAAGCCTCCGGCAGAAAAAAGCAGGTCTCTGAGAGTCATTCCATTGGCATAGGTGTACTTGCCGGGAAGCCTTACTGCGCCTTCAATAGTGACCATAACCGTATCCACGAAAGTTTGCTTATCGAAAAAGACAAGCTCATCAAGGTTCTGAAGCAGGATATTTTCACCTGAACCTGGATTCTTAATGATATTGGCAGGAATAAAGGTTACATAGGAGGAGGTGAGATCAGCATTCTTGCGTATAATATATGCCCGGTCAGTCATTGCCGACTCCTTTAATCCATGTGACTGGCTCAGGATATCCGTGATCCGCATTCCTTCATTAAAGTTATACTGGCCCGGCTGCCTTACCGCTCCGCTGACTTTCACAAAATGAAATATATCCTGGGGCACGGTACTTATCAGAATTTCATCACCATTTAATAAAGGAAATTTTCCCTTGGTTTTATTCAGGCTGTCCATGTTTACATCGAGCAGTACATACTGATTTCCTGTAAAGCGCTTTACCTGGATGGCTCTTGTGTAGGCTTTTGCAGTTAATCCTCCCGCATACGTTATAAGATCACCCAATCCCTCCCCATCAATCAGCTCATATTTATAAGGCCTGTTGATCTCCCCGCCGATAGAAACAATTTTTTCGGCAGGTGGAACAAAGATGTAATCATTGTTCTCAAGGAAGAAATCGGTGCTGCTGTTCGGGTCGAGAAGAAATTTATACACATCAAGCTTGCGAACCGTGTTTCCCTGCCTTTTAACAAAAATGTTACGAACCGTACCAAGATCTGTAGGACCTCCTGAAGCAATTAAAGCATTAAAGGCTGTGTTAATCGCGGGGATGGAATAGGAGCCCGGATTGAAAACATCACCTACTATATTGGCAGTGATCACCCGCGAATAAATGATGGTTACCTCAATCTGTGAATTCGGCATATCCAGATAGGTAGCAAAGCGGCTGCGAATGAGCTGACGGGCTTTATCGAGGGTTAACCCCTTGATATATATTTTTCCAACACCTTCCGGCATGATGGAGCCATTTTGATCTACAGTATACGAACCGCTGTAGCTGGAATAGCCCCATACGTTCACACTGATCTGATCACCCAGGCCAATTATATAATTCCCCGCGGCCTGTGCATCCGTGGTACGGCTGAAGATCTGGAAACTCTTATTCCGGAAAAAATCATGACCATAGATCGCTGACCTGGGCAGCCTGGTGGTATCTACAAAAGGAAGAGTGGTGTCAGGAACACCTGCCACCGTTGCCTGCTTCACTGGCGCATTTGCACCTGGCTGCTGAGGTGTAGTTATGACCGGTGCAATCTGTACGTTTTGTGCCTGCTTTTGATTTTTTACATCAATGGGGTTCATTCCCAGGGTTTGTAAAGAAGAGTTGTTCTCAGTGATCGCTTGCTGGAGGTATCCTGAATTACTTGGAAGATTTTTCGGAGGATTATCCTGGTAAGGATTCTGTGCAGAGGCAAAATTTATAGCCAGTGCAAGTAAAAGCACAAGCCGTAATGCTACTTTCATGTATGGGTTTTTAATGTTGGCGCGCAAAGGTAGACTTCATTTTGTATTTCTGTTGTATCCGGGCATATTTCCCCATCAGGTAACCTGTCAGTTTCATGGTTCAGCCACCCTCAGTCATTAATCTTCTTAATCCCTCTTTAAGAGTAATCAGCGGGTTATAATTCAAATATGCCCGGGCCTTTGAAATATCTGCCGTGCTGTGAAGTATATCTCCTTTACGTGATGGATACATCTGAGGTTTCATTTCCACGCCCAATAATAGTGCGATGGTGTTATAGAGCTCAAGAACAGAGCATGGCTCGCCATAAGCGACATTGTAAACCTGGTTTAATGATTCCGGGTTTTCAGTAAATAACGCTTTGATGTTGGCTTGTACGGCATTTTCAACAAAGGTGAAATCCCGTGTCTGTGATCCGTCTCCGTAAATAGCAGGGGCAGCGCCATTTTTCAAATCCCGGATAAAGGCTGGTATCACCGCTGCATAAGGCCCGCCTGGATCCTGCCGCGGACCAAAGATGTTGAAATAACGCAAGCCGATGATCTCCATTCCAAAAGAGTTTCCAAAAACAGAGGCATATAGCTCATTGGTTTTTTTTGATACTGCATAAGGAGAGAGTGGATTTCCTGTTCTGTCTTCCTGCTTTGGAAGTTGAGGATGATCGCCATAAACGGAGGATGAGGAAGCATATACCGTCCTGGTTACTCCTGCATCATGGGCAGCAAGGAGCATATTAAGAAATCCATCGGCATTGATTAGGTGTGTGGCCAAGGGATCCTTCATGGAACGCTGGACAGAAGCAAGGGCGGCTTCATGTAATACAAAATCAATTCCATGGCATGCAGCTTTGCAATCTTCAGGCTTACACACATCCCCGTGGTAAAACTCGTAGCGTGAATGGTCACGATAAAGATTTACATTGTCTTCCCTTCCCGTAAGCAGGTTATCGAGAACCCGAACCTTCCCGGCATCATGCTTCAATAAATATTCCACCAGATGGGAGCCTATAAATCCTGCTCCCCCGGTAACAAGAAAGGTAAACGGTGATAAGGGTTGAGTGTGAAAGGGGGTGTTATACATTTTATTCCGTTTTTAGTAATGCCCACCGAATATTTATAAATGCGTGAGGAATCTGTGATGATATACACACAACATCACCTGTTATAATATTGCTGCTGATAGTATTTCAGGTATTCTCCTGAAGTGACATGCATGAGCCATTCTTCATTTGCAAGATACCAGTCGACCGTTCTGCGTAATCCTTCCTCAAAAGTCACCAGGGGTTTCCACCCAAGCTCTCCTGAAATTTTACTGGAGTCAATCGCATAGCGCAAATCGTGACCCGGACGATCTTTTACATAGGTGATCAGCTGCTCACTTGTTCCTGCCGGGCGGTGTAATTTCTCATCCATGATCCTGCACAGAAGCATGATCAAATCAATATTCTTCCACTCATTGAATCCGCCGATGTTGTAATTACTGCCTGGTTCGCCTTTGTGAAAAACAAGATCAATAGCCGCCGCATGATCTTCTACATATAGCCAGTCACGGACATTCTCCCCTTTTGAATATACGGGTACCCGTTTCATGCTCTTCATATTATTGATTGCAAGGGGTATCAGTTTTTCAGGGAAATGAAACGGACCATAATTGTTCGAGCAATTGGTGATCACTGCGGGAAGGCCGTAGGTGTGCGAATAAGCACGCACCAGATGGTCGGCGCTTGCCTTTGAAGCGGAGTAGGGGGATTTAGGATCATACGGTGTGGACTCGGTAAAGTACCCATCATCACCCAGTGATCCGAAAACTTCATCAGTAGAAATATGGTAAAATTTGTGATCTCTGCTTTCTGCTTTTTGATTTTCCCAAAGCGATCTTGCAGCATTGAGAAGATTTACGGTTCCGATAATATTCGTGCTGATGAAATCCATGGGTGAAACAATGGACCGGTCTACGTGGCTTTCTGCTGCAAGATGAATGACACCGTTAAACCGATGCTGCTGAAAAATTTTATCTATATAGGGTGCATCCACAATATCACCCCTGATGAATTGATAATTGTGAGCATTCTCTACATCCCTTAAGTTTTCAA
>JBDSEA010000153.1:0-6473 GCA_039920305.1 Chitinophagales bacterium | reverse complement strand
CTCCGGGGTAATCTGTTTTCTGAATCCATACATCGGCATGTGAAGGGATACATCTTGAGATGAGCATCACGAAAAAAAAACTCCACTTTCTCATTGGCGTAGGAATTTAAATGTTTCAACTTCCGCTTGTGAATTCTTAGAAGCAACAACAAGCATAACACCCGCCATCGCCGAATATCCGGCAATTTTTATCCTCAATAAGAAGATGTCATCCATAAAAATTGTTTTTTCTGTATCAAACATACTCTGAATTTTACCTTCATTTAAATCTTAGGTAGTAGTTAATATGAATTTATTGTGCGACTCAAGGGTTTATTCATCATAAACTTTTCATCATCCGGGAGTTTTTTTGTGCTTTTTAAAGATCAATTTATTCTTTATACCATCATTGCGTACTTTCATTGCCCCAAAAATTATTTCCTGTAACACCTAAAAATTATTTCATGAAAATCAACTACCACCTTTTAACCCTGCTGGCAATTGTATTTTGCTCCATGGCACTCGCGGGTAATGCCTCCACTGATGACCCGACTGATAATGCACGTTTCGGCTACATCCAGAACAAAGGCCAGATACATGATCAAAATGGAATTGCAAGAAGCGATATTCGTTTCATGTATTATGATGATCAGTTCAAGCTCATCCTTCGTAACACCGGCTTCAGCTACGAATTTGTAAAAACGGATTACCTGCAATCAATCAACACTGAATCAGGAACACCCATAGAAATAAAGGATGAAAACAAAACAGAATATACCTGGCAATATACCGTGAACCGTGTGGATATTGAACTGGTGAATGCAAACAAAAATGTGGAAGTGATCTCTGAAGGTCAATCACCATTTTACCGCAATTACTTTAATGAGCATACCGGCCCCGGTGGAATCAAGGACATCCATAGTTTCTTCAGGGTTACTTACAAGAATGTTTACAATGGCATTGATCTGGTGTTTTCATCTGAAAAAAATGCTGATGGCAAAATCTTCCCTAAATATGAATTCATTGTTTATCCCAATGGCAAGATCGCTGATATAGCACTTAATTATAACGGTGATTTTGATTTCAGCATCCGGAATAACGGCGACCTGAAAGTAAATACCGGAATTGGCTATGCAGTGGAAACACAGCCTGTCATTCTATTCAGCGATGCGCGTGCACCTGAAAAAGGAAAGTTTATTCGTCATGGAAACACCATATCATTCGGGAATGTAAAACGGAATTCTTCTGAAACCATTACCATTGATCCCACGGTTGAATGGGGAACATACTGGGGCGGAGAACAAAAAGATCTCACCGATGAGATAGCGGTTGATCTCAATAACAATGCTGTGGTAACCGGCAGAACACGGTCTTCAGCAAGTGTTGCAACAGCCGGTTCATATCAATCAACCAATGCAGGCGGCCTGGACATTCCGCTTTTGAAATGGGATCCATCCGGCAATCTATTGTTTGGCACTTATTACGGTGGTGATAAAAATGAAATCGGCTTTTGTATTACTGTAGATCCTTTCAATCAAATCTGGATTGGGGGACACACCTTCAGTACAAGTGGCATTGCTACACCGGGTGCGCTTCAAACTGTGTTCGGTGGTGGCAACTCTGATGATTTTGATGGCGTGCTTGCAAAATGGTCCAATGACGGAAGCCTGCTTTACGGAACTTATCTCGGCGGGGTGGGGCAGGATGAATTTCAAAATATCTGGGCTGATACTGACGGCTCTATCTACGCAAGCGGCCTCGCAGAGGCCTTAACAGGAATTATTTATTCACCCTGCTATGATTGTACAGGTGATACCGTGGGTGATAACATACTTATGAGATTTGATAACGCAGGCCACCAGATATGGGCAACGTACTCGGGAGGAGCGAAACGCGACCGTGGACATGGAGTAACTGTCAGCGGAAATAATGTTTATCAGTGCGGAACAGTGGAAAGCCCTACCGGCGTTACCATTGGAAATCCCGGAGGAAATGCATTCCAGCCAGTTTACCAGGGAGCCGGTGACATGTTTATCGGGAGGTGGAACAAAAACACAGGGGTGCCCATCTGGGTTACTTACTTTGGTGGTTCGGGTGGTGAGCGGGGTCGGGATATCCGTTGTGACCGTTATGGTGATATTTATTTTGTCGGACAAACCGAATCCGGTGCTGATGGCCTTGCTACACCCGGTGCATGGAAGCAAGGCTTCACCTATTCACCGCTGGACCGCGATGGTATTGTAGTGAAGTTTGACTCAAACTGTAATAAAATTTTTGCAACATATTTCGGTGGAAATAAAATTGAGATGCCCCGCACCCTGCGTGTAGGTCCGGAAGGCGCTCCTATTTATGTTGGCGGCTACACCAAGAGTGATTCCGGTTTGGTAACTTCTGATGCTTTTGATATCAAAAACAAAAAGAATAATGATGCCTTCTGGCTGCGCTTCAACTGGGATATGTCTGACCTTCAATATTGCACTTACTTCGGTGGAAAGAAATCAGAAAGCGTAACAGAGCCCGGATGGTATGGACCCTCGATAGAAGTGGATGCATCAAGTAATGTATATGTTTCTTCCGGAACCAATAGCCCTGATGAAATTGCATTCGGGAATTCCTACCGGGATAGCTTGTTTCAACCCGGCCAGTTTGATTTCTTCATTACTAAATTCAGGGATCCCTGTCCTGATGGTTTTGAACCCAATGATGAATTTATCATGTCCACTGTACTTAAATTCAGAAACAGTCACAAAATAACACGCTATGCTCCTGTACAGGAAAAAGGCGACAAAGATTATTTTACTTTCAATTTACCCGATGGGCTGGACAATATTAAAATTACATTATCGAATCTTCCATTCGACTTAAATTTGTTTGTGTATGATTCATTACAAAACCTGCTTGGCAAATCAGTCAGCTCCGGCCTTACTGCTGAAGCTGTGACGCTCAACAATACCTATAGCGGCCGTTATTATGTACTGGTTAAAAGCCCAACCTTGGAATTTGGAAATATTTGCTATAAACTGAATGTGTCAGCAAATGATGAACCCTTCCGCCTGAGTGAAGAATCCGCTTTAGGAACACTTTCCCTTTTTCCCAATCCCGCCGGTCAAAGCACTTTATTGCAATTTGACTGTGAGCTGAGCGGTTCATACCAGGTTGATATTTGTGATTTACAGGGTAAGGTAATTATTCCCATGCAATATTATCTTCCGGATGGCAGGCAAAGCATAGCACTGAATGTTGAAAAATTTTCAGCCGGAACCTACCTTGTTAAGGTAAGCGGGTTCGGCATAAATGATTTTGTGAAACTGGTGATACAGAAATAATTTCAATCCATCACAGGAAGAAATTTCGTCATTGATTGCTTCAAAAGCGCTCTGAAACACCGGGGCGCTTTTGCATTTACAGCCAGCGGTTTCTTCGGAAAAACCAAAGAGTGATCAGGGAGGAAAGTACCATGAGGGCGAGGGCAAAAGGATAACCGAATCGCCAGCTATATTCCGGCATATGGTGAAAATTCATTCCATACAAGGATGCAATTACAGTGGGCGGAAGAAATATCACAGAAGCAACGGTAAAGATTTTAATGATCTTATTCTGCTCAATGTTGATCAGGCCAAGAAAAGTATCCTGCAGATATTCCAGCCTGTCAAAGCTGAAGCTGGTATGATCCATCAGGGAGTTTACATCCTTAATCATCATGCGCAGACGCTCATGGCTGTCTCTTGGAAAATGATCGCTGCGCAGCATCGCGGAAATCATCCGTTGCTTATCCAGCAGGTTCTGCCGCAGCATCATGGTAAGCTCCTGGAAATGTGTGATCCGGATCAGCAGGTCTCCCTTTGTTTTGGAAATCGTACCAAGCTGTTTCCCCACACTCGAAATTTCTTTCGCTATCATCTCAAGAATATCTGCATCAAGGTCAATTCGGTTTTCAAAAATTGATAAAAGCACATGATAGCCTGAAGGAAAATTTTTTGGCAATGCAGACATCTTTTTCTTCACTTCAGTAAACGACCGGAACTCTGCCGTTCTGTGAGTTACAAGGTAATTGTTTTTTAAAATAAAGGTGGCAGGCTCACTTGTATAACCTTCGTTCTGCTGAATCAGGAAATTTGAATTGGCAACAATCATCTTACTGGTTTCGAAATACCGTGAGCTGCTTTCAATTTCTTCCTGTTCCTGTTTTTCATAAAGATTGATACCAAACTTACCAATGATGTAGCGTTTCTCCGCATCATCAAGCCGAAACAAATCAACCCACAATACATTAGTCAGGTCAATTTGCGGTAACTGGCGCAAATCCGATTCGGGAATTAATTTTTCCCGCTGGCGGTGATAGATCGTAATCATAATTTTGAAAGCGGAAAGTAAGGTAGAATTTTATTTGAGCTTTATTTTACCGGCTTCTTTCATACGGGATAATGGCTGCTGGTTCAGCTGTAATGTATTTAAGGTCTTGATTACATTTGGTGTTGAAAGGGCTCATTTTAACCAAAGTCTTTTAGTTGAACACCGGAGTTATTTTATACCGTTAAAAAGTAAAATACCGAAACCAGCTTGAACTTAAGCTTACTCATTCTGCTGCCCTTTCTCACTTGCATTGCAATCGCTTTATCCGGTGGATTGAATCAGATAAGGTGGATTACTTTGGCTGGTTCAGCACTTCAGCTGGTTCTGGGCTTTATTTTGCTCCTGCAATTCCTGAGTGAGAGAACGGCTCAGAACACTTCTCAATTTCTTTTTCAATCAGATTTCCAGTGGTATGAATCGCTCCACATCCATTACCATATCGGAGTAGATGGAATTTCCATCGCCATGATTTTACTCACTGCCTTTGTAGTGCTTGCAGGAGTTTTAGTTTCATGGAAACAGGAAAAGATGAGTAAAGAGTATTTGCTGCTACTCACTCTTCTTGCACTGGGAGCTTACGGTTTTTTTATTTCACTCGACCTCTTCACGCTGTTTTTCTTCCTTGAAATTTCAGTGATCCCAAAATTTTTACTGATCGGCATCTGGGGAAGCGGTAAAAAAGAGTACAGCGCCATGAAGCTTGCGCTCATGCTTATGGGTGGCAGCGTACTGGTTTTTGTGGGTCTGCTCGGGATTTATTTCAGCACAGGCAGCTTTGATATTATTCAGATTTCACAAGCGCATATTCCGGTAGAAATTCAATGTTTATTTTTTCCTTTTGCATTCATCGGTTTCGGTGTTTTCACTGCCCTTTTTCCTTTTCATACCTGGATTCCTGACGGACATTCATCGGCACCCACCGCTGCCTCCATGTTTCTTGCCGGCATCTCGATGAAGCTCGGTGGCTATGGATGCCTGCGTGTGGCCACCTACCTGATGCCTGAAGCAGCTCATGAATATTCGTGGATCATTGTGCTGCTCGCAGCGATCGCCATTTTATACGGAGCTTTTGCAACCATGATGCAAACGGATCTGAAATACATCAATGCCTATTCCTCCGTAAGCCATTGCGGTTTTGTATTGCTTGGAATAGGAATGCTCACACAAACAGCTCTTACCGGTGCAGTGATGCAAATGGTCTCGCACGGATTGATGACAGCACTCTTCTTCGCCTGTATCGGGATGATCTACGAGCGTACTCACACCCGGCAGGTTGCTCAGCTCGGCGGTATTATGAAAGTGATGCCGTTCATTTCTTCAGTTTTTGTGATTGCGGGATTGTGCTCGCTGGGCCTTCCGGGCCTCAGCGGTTTTGTTGCAGAGATGACAGTCTTCATGGGATCATGGCAACGGGCAGAAACTTTTTACCGCATCGCAACCATTGCTGCCTGCGCTTCGATTGTTGTTACTGCAGTTTATATTTTGCGTGCTGTTGGCTCGGCGATCATGGGAGAAATAAAGTCAGCAGATTTTTTGAAACTTCCTGATGCATCATGGAATGAAAAACTCGCTGCAGGAATTTTAATTGCGGGAATTGTTGCGATCGGTGTCGCACCGTTTTGGCTGTATGATTTGATTCATCCGGGAATGGAAGCGATCATGAGTAATGTAGAACGAACGGTCATTTTGAAGTGAGGAAATGAATATCGAACACCGAACAGGGAATATCGAATGATGAAAGAGAGCATTCATGATGAAATAAGAAATAGAAAATTCAATCTGGAAGACCGATTAATTGACTTTGCAGTACTGATTATTCTGATTACTGAGGGTTTGTTTGATACCCGGGCAGGTAGTCACCTTGCAGGACAGTTAGTACGCTCAGGAACTCATCCTGCTCTTCATTATGGGGAGGCGCAAAGTGCAGAATCACGTCAGGATTTCATACACAAATTAAAAGTGCTTTTGAAAGAATTAAGGGAAACAAATAATGCTCTTAAGATTATTAAGAAGGCACCCTTAACCAATAAAATAATAAGTGTTGAAACAGGATGATCAGAATGGAATGAATTGATTTCAATCTTTGTGAAAAGTATTGCGACAGCGCAAACCAATCTCAAGCTTGAAAAAAGTAATCACAG
>JBDSEA010000152.1:0-2797 GCA_039920305.1 Chitinophagales bacterium | reverse complement strand
AAAAGTTTCTCGTTCACCGGGAAAAACCCGCACCATTAATTTCTTTTTAATCAATGAGTCATTTCATTTCGTTGATCTGCCGGGATATGGTTATGCAAAAATTTCCCGTACACAACGGCAGATGTTTGAGAAAATGATTTTCGATTATTTAGGGGAGAGAATGCAGCTCCGTCTCGTTTTTGTGCTCATTGATTCACGCCACAGTCCGCAGAAACTGGATGTTGACTTCATCAATCAGCTCGGTCAAAGACAAATACCGTTTGTAATTGTGTTTACAAAAGTTGACAAGCCGGGCATGGCAGCTGCAAAAAAAAACGTGGAACTCCTCCACCGTCAAATGATGAATACCTGGGAAACGCTTCCTCAGACTTTTCTCACCTCAGCAGAAACGAGGATTGGAAGAAAAGAGATATTAAATTTTGCAGAAGAGATAATTACCACTGGTAAAACCCAAAATGATTGACATCCAATACCAGCGCAGTGTGCTCCAACCTCACACTGATATCAGGAATTCACAAAACGTACGGGCTGGATAATTCGCTTTTTCAGATTACCTTATTGGCACAGCTTGAAGAAGCAAAGGCATCCGGCTTCGCCTTGAAGGCAAATCCCATCGAGAGGATGTATCCCATTGCTTCGTGAAGTGCAGCATTGGATTGAAAGCCGGGATTGGTATTGATATCGGCATGAACTTCCATATCCACATCATATTCGTCGAACAGGTCACACAGGTGATAAGCGACTTCAACTGACTTGGAAACTTCCAGCAGCATCCGCTCTTTGATGGTAAATGACTGGGAGCTTTTGTCATTGTGAATGAACATAAAACCTCCCCGCTTTTCCCTTAAAAAAACGATGACGGTAGCAAATTCTGTCACTTTGCCGTATACCTGTGAATCGGTGCCGATGCAGACTTTAAGCTTGTTTCCCTGAGCAGATTCATTCCGAATCACCTCCTCAACCGCGGAATGTATAGAAGCCTGAATTTGCTCACCGTTGAATTTTCTCCAGTTCATAATTGTAAAAGTTTTCCAAAAATATTAAATTCATATTAACTGATATTATGGTTCAAGTCGTTACTGCTAAAGCTTCATGAGATCATACTGTAACATGTTTATCAGGTATCAATATGAGTTTGGTGATGAACCGGATTTTAACTTTCTTTGCGCCCTCAAATTATTTGATAAATGAAGAATGAAATTCATCCGAAAGACTATCGCTTCGTAGTATTCAAAGACATGTCGAATGGTCACACCTTTCTCACCCGATCTACAGCAGGCAGTAAAGAAACTATTACCTGGGAAGATGGCAAGGAGTACCCGCTACTTAAACTCGAGATTTCCAACACCTCACATCCCTATTATACCGGGAAAATGCAGTTCATCGATTCTGCCGGTAGAATTGATAAGTTCAAGAAGAAATACGCCAGGAAAGAATCTGAGGCAAAATAAACGGTAAGCCCTGCCTATGCGGGGTTTTTAATTTAAGAGCGTATGGCTGATAAGAATTTCATCTTGTTCGATGATGATTGCCGCGATTATTTACTGCCCTTTACTTTTACCAGACCGGTGTGCGAAATCAGAGTCGGTATTCTTACCCTTCGTGAAAAATGGCAGCGTTCACTTAATGCAGTTCCTTCATATTTCACCCGGAAATATCTCCGTAATAAATTTCCCCTCGACAATAAAAAAACCAACTGGCTCATCAACGGATGCGTAATGCCCGATCCGCGTCTTGTTGCCCAGGTCAACGCCATGCAGTGCGGTGAGGCAATTGTTGAGAATAATATTGTGATTGCTTTTTGCTCCGAAGAAGATTTAACAAGAAAAGAAAATCTTGAGATACCGGGAATTCTTTCTTCAAGCAAGGTCATACCCCCTGTTTCTGCTACAAGGATGATTCGCAGTCTTACGGATATTTTTTCGAAAACCGGTGAAGGCCTTCGGGATGATTACAAGCTGATTACCTATAGAAGGCGATCAGCGACGATCTATGAGTCAAACAAGGTGATTAACCGCAATGATATTTTTATTGAAGAAGGTGCAAAAGTGGAATTTACCTATCTGAATGCCTCCCGGGGGCCTATTTTTATTGGGAAAAACGCTGAGGTAATGGAGGGTGCCATGATTCGCGGTCCTTTCGCACTTGGAGATCACAGTGAGGTGCGAATGGGTGCTAAAATTTATCAGCCTACCTCCATCGGACCTCATTGTAAAGTAGGTGGCGAGATAAATGCCTCAGTGATGTTCGGTAATTCAAATAAAGCGCATGACGGATATCTGGGCCACAGTGTAATAGGAGAGTGGTGTAATCTCGGAGCGGATACAAACAATAGTAATCTGAAAAATGATTACGGCGACGTAAAGCTGTGGAATTACGCTGCGATGAATTATGAAAATACAGGCCTGCAGTTTTGTGGCCTCATGATGGCCGATCACGCAAAGTGCGGTATCAATACCATGTTTAACACCGGGACAGTAGTGGGTGTGTCCGCGAATATTTTCGGAGGGGAATTCCCTCCAAAGTTTGTCCCTTCCTTTTCATGGGGTAATCCCCCGGATGAATTTACCGAATACAGGATTGAAAAGGCAATTGAAGTAGCAAGGCGGGTAATGGCAAGGAAGGGAGTCGAAATCAGTAGCGACGAGGAAGAAATTCTCAGGCAAGTACACTCATTCAAGAGTAAGTAAACATAACTGACCATGAGGAAAAAAATTGTCGCCGGTAACTGGAAGATGAACAAAACCATTGATGAGGGTGTGCGGCTGGTTCAGGAAAGTTTTGAAGAACTTAAGGG
>JBDSEA010000151.1:0-13748 GCA_039920305.1 Chitinophagales bacterium | reverse complement strand
GGCTGTGTACATCATGACACCATTTTAGTTGTAACAAGAAATTTGCCCAACCCTTCCTTCCTGCTTGATTCATCATTATGTGAGGGCGAGATAACCTCCATCAATTATTCAGGTGGTGCGGGGAATGATTTTCAATTCATCTGGAATTTCGGAGCAGCGAATATCCTCTCAGGCTCCGGTTCCGGACCTTTCCAGGTATGGTGGGATACTACCGGATCATTTTTAGTATCGTTACTTATTACGGACCAATTCGGGTGTGCTGCTACTGACACCATCCTGGTTGAAGTTCATCAGAACCCAGTTGCGGATTTTGTGTCACCACAGGGTGGATGCGAACCCTATACGATTACATTTTCCAATCTAAGCACTGGCGCTGAAAGTTACGTGTGGGATTTCGGAGATGGAACTTCAAGTACTGAAACTAATCCTGTGCATACTTATAGCTCCGGATTATATACCGTTACCCTTACTGCAATGAATAACGATAGCTGCATTTCCACGCTTCAACTAACAGATTACATCAGCGTGCTTCCGGTACCACAGGCATGTTTTACGGTGCAGGAAGATATCACTGTTGTATATGATATTTCACAGGCTACGTTTCATTTCCAAAACTGCTCAGTAAATGGAACCAGTTATTTATGGGATTTTGGTGACAGTACGTTCAGCACTGAAGAAAATCCCGCCCACACTTATACCTACACTGATACTTTTTATGTCACACTCACCGCATTCAATGTTTTTTGCTCGGATACCGTAAGGGTAGGACCTATCATCGTGGTGTATTTTAATACTCTGTATTTTCCCAGTGCGTTTTCACCGAACAGCGATGGAACCAATGATTTCTTTCATGAGATCGGGGGACTCGGGGTAACTCAAATTTTTTATGCTGTTTATAATCGCTGGGGTCAGCTGGTTTACTCAACAGGCGATATGAATGCGCAGGGCTGGAACGGCACCTTTAATGGTAAAAAATGTGAAGTAGGAGTGTATGACTGGTATGCGGAGGCGACATTTGTGAGCGGCGATCGCTTTAAGTTCAAGGGAAACATTACTCTTGTGAGATAATTTGATTCTCACCGGTCTTTAATAACTAAAATAAAACCAAGAAGATATTTATGAAAAATAATTCCGCATTTATTCCGGTAGTTATGCTGATTGCCATAATATCATCCTCCAGTGAAATTGCCAGGGCACAATTCTCGTATATTAATCCTTTGCCCGGTTCTAAATATCATAACCGCGAAACAACCCTCGCAATAAAGAATGGTTCACTCATGGATGAATCGACTGTTCAGAAAAGAGGATGGATTGAAATAAACGGCTCAAGCAGTGGTGCCCATCAATGGTCAGCGCGCTTGAGCGATGATGGTAAAACCATTATTGTGAAGCCCGAAATACTTTTTGATTTCTCAGAAACGGTAAGTGTAAACATTCATCCAACACTGAAAAAGAAATCAGGTGAAAAAATTCAGGGGAAAACATTTTCATTTCAGATCCGGGATAAGATAACCCCGGAAGAAATACAAAATGATAAGAAGGCGGCTTTGGCTGCCTATCTCGAAGAAATGGGTTATTCATCTTCACAACAGGAAACACGCGATTTGGTGGATGACTCTGTTCCGGCTTACACTATCAACACAAACAACAATGCTGCCGCAGGACAAATATTCTATGGCAATCAGTTTGATTTTGACCCTTCTAATACAAACTGTTTCACTACCATTATTGAAAATGATGGCAGCGTGGTTTATGCAAAGGACTGCGGCATTAACGGACGTGATTTTAAAATTAATTTCAACGGGTATCTAACCTACTTCGAATTCACTACAAACTACTGGATGGTTATGGATTCGAATTATAACATTATTGATTCTTTTGCAGCCGGAAACGGGTATTTCTATGGAACAAATGCACATGATGTTTCGATGTACCCCGATGGTCATATTTTCTTGCTCATTGATAGCAAGCAGACAATGGATCTAACGCAATACGGGGGGAAACCCGATGCAAGTGTTACTACTGCCATTATTCAGGAGCTTGATGCAAACAAAGATGTGGTTTGGGAATGGAGTGGCTGGGATTATTTCGAGATAGATGATGCTGACTCACATCTTAGTATCACCGGATATGTAGTTGATTATGTGCATTCCAATGCTGTATCGCGTGATGATGATGGAAATGTTCTGCTCTCCAGCAGAAGCTTATGTGAGCTAACCAAGATCAACCACGAAACAGGTGAATTTATATGGCGTATGGGTGGTGAGAATAACCAGTTCACTTTTGTGAATGACAATATACCGGAGCATTTTTCTTTTCAGCATGATCTGCGCCGCATTGATAATGGTAACATTACGCTTTTCAACAATGGAAATTATCTTCCAGTACAGCGGTCAAGCGCCAAAGAGTATGCACTTGATGAAGTGAATTTAATTGCCACCCTTGTCTGGTATTATGAGCACCCTGATATAAATGGAGTTCCGGTTTACGGTCCTGCAATGGGCAGCACTCAAAGGCTGCCTAATGGCAATACCATTATTTCATGGGGTGCTACCTCAATGCTTATGTCACGCCCCAACATGACCGAGGTCAATATTGAAAAGGATATTACCTGGGAAATGACGTTTGACGAATATGGCCAGAAGGCCTACCGCGTTCACAAATATGTCTGGGATCCTTGCGCACCGGTAAATTCAGCTACTGTTGAGGTGAAAGTATCTCCCGTTGCTGCGAAAGTGGATTGGGAGCCTGTCAAAGATGCAGTATCGTATGAGATCCGGTACCGCAAAGTGGGTGTATTGGAATGGAAGCGCAAGAACACAACCAAAACAAGTAAGAATATCATCAACCTGAAAGCAAACAAATCTTACCAGTATCAAATAAGAACCTATTGCGCGAATGGATATGTTTCTGACTGGACCCCGAAAGAGATATTCACTACTTTGCCTGCAAGATTCCTCTCCGCTGAATCGAACATTACCTCCGGATTCGATATTTATCCTAATCCTGTGAATGGGATTTTTACTCTCTCATTTGTCTTAAGCCAGGAACAGCAGGCCGTGATTTCTATCTATGATATAGCAGGAAAATTATTGCTTACACGTGAACAAAGCTTTTCAACCGGGGAGCAACAATGGAAAACAGACATTACCTCTTTTCCCTCCGGGTATTATTTTGTTGAATTAATAACTGGAATTGAAAAGCAAACGTTAAGGATTGTAAAGCAATAAGCCAGCATGGGCACAAGTGGTACCGGCGATTAAGGTTGCAGATAATTTACAGGATACCCGGCAGGAAGCTTTGATCAGTATTTATCAAAATGAAGCTCAGCATTATTCAGATCAATGTAGTTGAAATGCTTATCAGTAAGCTTTTGAATAGAATAGAATTCCTGGGTGTCTGTTTGTCCGCCATTGAGCAGCGTATAAACCACTATGAGCTCATTACCATGCTCGGCGAAAGTGAATGTTCCGAATGAAATAAGGTATCCATCCTGGAAAACACTCCAGCTGCTATTGCCTGATCGATCTACCAGCGATGCCAGTGTGATATTCTGAAATTCGGAGCTGATGTCCGCACCATTTTCATCTGTTACTGAGGTAAGCCTCCACGTTCCGTTGATTCTTTCAGTTCTTGTCTGGACCGTAAAAAACGGACCATCTGGATATTGAAAGCAACCTGAAAAAGAAACGGTTGTCACCATCAGTAATAAAACTTTTAATCCATTTATCTTTAATTTAACCATTGGTAAACCGGAATTAAGAAATTTCAAGGGGTTAAAGATAAATGATTGCAGGATAAAACACCCATTTCAAGATATTCAATACCCTTAATTATAATCTAAAAAAAAGCCCCCTTTTTGAGGCGGCAGGTATTGAAGTTTTTTTAGATTAATCCCAGTCTTTAATAACTGAAAGCGCGGATTGCTGCACATTCATTATTTCATGAGTGAGGGGGTCAGTTCCGGCTTTGTTTACGAAGGCAGTAATCTTAAGGTTATCCTTATTGAAGCCGGTGATTGTTGTGCCATAGGTAACAATATATTCTCCTCCCGGTACAAGCTTAGATGCAGGAATAGCATCCCCCAATCCTGCAGTTAATACGCTGCGCACCACTTCATCATGAAACCATGTGGTGATAGGGTCACCAATTCCTACGAGGGGTGAATTAGGATCAATACTTCCATCGTTATAATAATTACTCTGAGAAATGGCAGGCACACCATCTTCTTCCAGATAAACAGTAACACGGTAATCACCTGCGAGAGTTGTATTAAAACCGCAATGAACTTCAACATACAAGCTATCAGTTCCAGCTGTATATGAACTAAGTGCAAGACCGCATTCAGCTGTACTGGTTGCCAAAAGCGAACTTGCAACGCTTCCCCACACTCCGCGATCCATTACTGCAGAGCCATTATAGGGCAGACGATTTACAGCACCGCCGGGAAATCCATAAGTGTTATTAAGAAAGCCTCCTGGTGAAACTTCGATTACCGCATCGAAAGGAATAGTAAAAGGATCTGCATTATGAACCGATGCCCCATATACTTTATCCGGATTTGCATTTATTGCCTCCTCAAGTCTTATGGCACCATCAGGACAGTAACCACACCATTCACCTGTGAATTCTTCAATCAACACTTTTTGAGTAAATGTACTTGGCGGTGCACCAATTGTAGATCCACCTCCGCCTCCATTTCCACCACCACCCCCGATGCCGCCTCCATTATCATCAGTACCGGTAGTATTCGCGGGCTGGGTTGGATTTTGATATTCCTTTGTGCATGATCCTGCAAGAATGGAGAACAGAACGATAATCGGAAATAGTTTTTTCATCAGATGAAGTTTATTAAATTTTATGATGAGCCAAATCTATGAACAAGTTTTCAAAAAAGGAATTCTTTTTTTCCAAAGCCCTAAATAATCAGTTTCGGTAGATTTTCTCCTGAAATTCGCCGCCGCAATTGGTGTCTAGATAAAAAGGTCCTGGACACTATAGAATTGTAAAAACTATTTTGCTTTTTTTTAACTTTTTATTTTAACACATCTTTTTCATGGCACTTGAAGTAATTGGTACCGGGCACGGCCGAACCGGAACTCACTCTCTTAAACTCGCGCTGGAACAACTTGGTTTTGGAAAGTGCTACCACATGGCAGAACTGATCGAACATCCTGATGATGTTGCTTATTTTGAAAAAGCTTCGCGAGGCGAGCCGGTTGACTGGGATGCGCTTTTCAGTGGCTATCATTCGGCCTGTGATTTTCCGATCATTCTTTACCTGAAAGAATTAATCTCAAAGTATCCGGATGCAAAACTTATTCACACTACCCGTGATCCTGAATCATGGTATAAAAGCTTCAGCAATACCATTTTAAAAATGACATCCCCTACACCCGGCGCATTGCTGAAAACGCTCATACGGATGCCCTTTTCTTCCATGGTTCGAAAGCGTTTAAGAGTGTTCAGGTTTAATGCAGCAATGCTAAAAAAAATTGCGGGAGAGAGGATGAAAACCAGGGAAGGAATGATAGCGCATTTCAATGAATATAATGAGCATGTATTAAAGCTTATTCCAAAAGACCGTCTGTTAATCTATGACATAAAAATGGGCTGGCATCCTTTATGCTCATTTCTTGGAGTACCTGTTCCTGATATTCCTTTTCCGGTTTCAAATACAACTGACGAATTTGTAGCAAGAGCAAAAAAGCTATAGAATCGTTTATTCGGACTTCACAATTTTAATGTTTTGTTGACTTCCGTCTTCAGAAATTAATTGAGCAAAATAAAATCCCGGCAATAGATTTTTTCCTGCAATGAATTGTTCGAGGATGTTATTATGCACCTGCAGCACTCTCCCTTCCTGATCTGAAATATAAACGGTATAGTTCTTATCATCAGGTAAAGTGATAGTTACTGAAGATTCAAATGGATTTGGAAAGGCAATCGTGGAGCTATCAAAATCGGTGATTGAATCAAAAGCATTCCGGTAATTAAAAAAACAATGGGTAGTATAGTCTTCATTCGCTACTGTAACAGTTAAATTGGTAAAGGAAGAAATATTAATTGCAATGTAAGGATTTAACGTGAAGGGCTGGGATGTAATATCAGTATAACTTTTAGAAACAAATGCCACAGATTTAGTATTGCAACCGATAATTCCATCAGCATTAGTTTTCAGAAGGTAGGCCTGCGGACTAGAGTTATTACCAGAACGAACTTTTCCGCACAGAAAGAATCCATTGTCAGGAGTTTTTTCGATATCAGCCATCTTGAAATATTGAAGTGCGAATTTTTTTGATGCCAGGATATTGCCCTGACTATTCAGTTTAAGGAAAGAAGCGTTTTGGGAATAGGCGGCGACACCCACTCCAATGTTGCCATTATTTTCAGCAGTAATGTGCAATTCGGTGACCTTGGTGGAAAGCGGGAAGGGTAGAAATGTTTTTGCCCACAGCAGATTTCCGGATGAATCAAGCCGGATAAGCGGCATGGTAGTATCTCCTAAAGAAGTGATGGATATGGCATCGAAAACCAGGCTCTTATCAGTAAGCTGTATTACTTTATGGCCTTCAAGATAATTCATGGATTTCAATTGCCGCGCCCAAATCACATTTCCGTTTTCATCAAATTTAATTGCGCGGAGTTTATATTTAAGTGAATCTGCTATGTTGGTCATAGCAGTTACCAGTGAGCCATCTACAAGTTGTATGGCATCATTAAGGTAAAGATTATTCATCTTTTTCGACCATAAAATATTACCACCGGCATCAAGCCGCATTAAAAAAGTTGTATTCAGCATACTTTGAAACATCAGGTATTCACCGTTGGCAGTTTGAAATACTGCTCGTCCATATTCCTGCGGCGTGTCACTGTCCCCTTCAAACCTTCGTATCCATTGCAGGTTACCCGCAGCATCCACTTTTGCAAGGCAAGCATCGCCGAATGGTCCCTTAGGATGGAAATGCCCGGTAAAAATAAATCCTCCATCTGCGGTACCGGTGACTTTATGGAAAATCAATTCATTTCCTTCAGTATCTTCAAAAAGCCAGTCACTAAGAAATGTTCCATCCTGAGTGAATTTTGTCAGATGCATTTTGTTTTTTGAATCTCCGATAAAAACACGCAGGATCGCAATCTCACCCTCCTTGGTGATGATCGCTTCCTTTGCATTACAAGTGCTGGTGCCACAGTCCAGATATTTTATGAAGGTTGATTGGGCGAAAATATTACAGGTAACAAAAGACAAGAAAATAACGGGGAGAAATTTTTTCATAGAGTGTAAGTTTTATTTTTCCCTTTAAAATTATAATTTAATTAATCATTTTTCATTTTAATTCTATAGAAATGGAATGGTTAGTTCAGTTAAAATAGCAATTGCAAATTCTCAATGGATAGGGGTTAATTATGGCTATTATTAAGATCAGGAGTGAGCACTTTTTTTTGTATTTCCTCCACCACATCCGGATTCATCAAAGTTGATATATCTCCGACATGCCCGGTACTTCCTTCTGCAATTTTGCGGAGGATACGCCGCATGATTTTGCCGCTCCGTGTTTTAGGCAGGCCGCTTACCACAAAAACTTTGTGCGGCCTGGCAACAGGACCAATTATGTCTGAAACTTTTTGAATCACTTCCTTCTCAAACTTTTGCCTATCCTCCTGCTTTACCGAGCAAATGACAAATGCTATAATAGCCTCACCCCTGATGTGGTGGGGAACGGCAACCACTGCGCTTTCAACAACTGCCGGATGCTGATTGATGGCACCCTCAATTTCTGCAGTACCAAGACGGTGACCTGAAACCTTGATCACATCATCTACTCTGCCCGTTATTCTGTAAAAGCCATTTTCATCTCTCCGGCATCCGTCACCGGTGAAATACAACCCGGGATAAGCAGAGAAATATGTTTTCAAAAACCGGTCATGATCCTTATACAAGGTTCTGGCCTGACCCGGCCATGATCGTGTAATACAAAGATTTCCCTCCGCAACCAATTCTTTTTGAATCAATCCTTCATTGTTAACTATTACCGGTTCTACTCCGAAGAATGGAAGCGTAGCAAAGGATGGCTTAGCCGGTGTAACGCCTGCGAGTGAGGTAATTAAGATTCCTCCCGTTTCTGTCTGCCACCATGTGTCCACGACCGTGCAGCGATTTTTACCAATAAATTCAAAATACCATTGCCACGCTTCTTCATTGATTGGCTCGCCCACTGTTCCAAGAACCCTTAAGGAATTGAGGTTTGTATTTTGAAGATGATGATTACCCTGTGCCATGAATGACCTGATCGCTGTTGGTGAAGTGTAGAAGATATTGACACTGTATTTGTCAATGATTTTCCACCATTGGCTCCAGTCAGGATATGCCGGTATTCCCTCATGTATAACAATAGTGGCTCCGTTGAGCAGGGGACCATACACTACATAGCTGTGGCCGGTGATCCACCCGATGTCAGCACTGCACCAGTATACATCGTGCTCATGATATTGGAATACATTGAGAAAACTATATCCTGTATATACCATATATCCTGCAGTGGTATGTACGATGCCCTTGGGTTTGCCGGTGGAACCGGAAGTATACAGGATGAAAAGCGGATCTTCTGCATCCATTGTTTCTACCTGATTTTGATCGCTTACATTACTCATGAGCTGATCCCAGAAAAGGTCCCTGCCGGGTTCAATCTGAATATCGATCATCGCTCTTCTGAAAATAATTACCCTGGTTACTGAAGGACAAACTCTCAGTGCTTCATCAGCTATATTTTTAAGGGGAACCATTTTCTCTCCCCGGTAATACCCATCTGCTGTAATGAGCAGACTGCATTCAGCATCCTGTATTCTTCCTGATAAAGATTGAGCAGAAAATCCACCGAACACAACAGAATGAACCGCACCGATACGCGCGCAGGCAAGCATAGCAATTACGATCTCCGGTATCATTGGCATATAAATGCAAACCGTATCACCTTTGCGAATACCGAGCTGCCGGATCACATTTGAAAACTTACAAACTTCATGATGCAACTCACGGTAAGTAAGCTTGCAATTACTTTGTTCCGCATCATTCGGTTCCCAGATAATAGCAATTTTTTCTCCATGGGATTTTAAATGACGGTCAAGACAATTTTCAGTAATATTCAATTTTGCTCCTTCAAACCATTTGAATTCGGCCTTGCTGAATTCGCCTGAAGAAACTGTCTGCCACTTTTCCCTCCAGTGAAAACCTTCTGCCACTTCACTCCAGAAATTATCTGAATCATATATGCTCCTGGAATACTGGCGCTTATATTCTTCATAAGATGTTATTCGTGGAAGCATGAATTGAAAAAATATAAGTAGATTGAGATGAAGTTTGAAATTCGAAAATAAGGAATGCAGTTTATGAAGTTAAATTGGGAAATTTTGAATTGCTCACCAGGTAATGGTAGCACTAGGTATGCTCTGATAAGCATATTGGTTGAATACGTTCTGAAAAAATTCAGGAGTGTGATTGAATTTTTGTTTCACCTTTGTAAATCTAAAAATCATTGTCATGAACATGATTATAACTGACCCGGAATACAGATGGATTTGGTGCATGCGTTTTTTAATTCCGCTGCTTATGCTATTAATCTGCCAGCCATTGTCAGCTCAGGATTCAACCGCATTACCTGCCACCGACATTTATTTGCTTGATATTTCCCTGGATAAGAAGGGGTCACTTCAATTTCAGAATCCGGTACGCATTACAAAAAATGAAAACTATGATAATGAGCCGTGGTTTTACCCTGATGGAAGTGCGATTTTATATGCTGCGGTAAATGATTCATCAGCAGGTGATTCTTCAAAAAGTGATATCTATAAGTACGATCTGCGAACACAAAAAACAACGGTTATAATTAACACACCGAAAATGGCAGAATACTCACCCATGGTTCCACCGAATAAAGTGGGTGTATCAGTAGTGCGGGTGCTTGAGGATAATGTAACACAAATATTAGCCAGATGTGATGATAAGATTGATGAGTGCATTAACTTTTTACCGAAGCAAAAGAAGGTTGCCTACTACGTATGGATGGATGCGTCGCGGGTTGCTTATGTGATTGTAGATGATCCTATGAGGCTCCTTTTGACTACTTTATCTACTGGTAAAACCGACACCATTGCAGAAGATGTGGGAAGATGCGTACAAAAGGTTCCGGGCAAAAACGTGCAGATATCCTTTGTGGATAAAGGATCAAATCCATGGACCATTAAAGTATATGATGGCAAGAGCAAGAAAATTTCAACTGTGGTGGAAACAATAGAAGACCAGGAGGATTACTGCTACATGCCGGATGGCAGCCTGTTAATGGGTGACCGGACTGAACTTTATCATTTTATACCTCCCACAGCAACCGCAACCATGGCGTCGGCACATTCATCATCTTCAAAACAAAATCCCCCGGCCAGTTCCAAAACAAGCCCGGCAAACTCAAAGGGGCAGCCGGTAAAGCCTGAAAAACCTAAAGAAGAAAAATCCAGTAAAAAAGGCAGGGGTCCATGGGTTCAGGTTGCAACATTCAAAAGCATGGTGGTGTACCAGTTTTACCGGCTTGCCGTAAGCCCTAAAGGTGATAAACTCGCGGTAGTTACTTATCCTGATGAAAAACCGTGAGAGGTTATATTTAAGGGATGTTATCATATTCCTGACTGGAATGTATAACCCGCAATCATTCCCTTATTTATATTAGACTCAGAACTATTCAAATTATTTTGAGAATTCAAAATCATTGGAATAAAATATTTTGAAATAGATTACTTGCTCATATTTTCTCATTATACACATAATTTTTAATGCTGGAGCAGCTCCTGAAATGGTTTTTTAAATTTTGTGGATGGAAATTGGGAAATAACATCCCGCCTGAATATAAAAAGTGTGTTATTCTTCTTGCCCCGCATACCAGTGCCTGGGATTTTGTATTTGGTGCAGCAGCAAAGCTTCTACTGAATCTGGATGTTAAATATTTGATGAAGAAAGAAGTTTTCAGAGGACCTCTAAAAAACCTATTTCTTAAACTTGGGGGAGTTCCCATTGACAGGAGCACAAACGCAGGCCTTACTCCCAAAATGATTGAATATATAAAGTCTCATGATCATGCAATAGTGGTATATCCTGCGGAAGGAACCCGTAAAAGGGTAACGAGATGGAGGAAGGGATTTTATTATGCCGCATTGGGCGCACAAGTACCTGTTGTGATGGCCTATTTAGATTACAAAGAAAAAACAGCCGGTATGGGTCCATCATTTATGCCATCCGGAGATATCAAAAAAGATTTTGAAATAATCCGGAATTTTTACAAGAATATTACTCCTTATAAATCTGAAAACTTTGCTCTGCCGGAATAGATAATCATGCTGTGTTTAATGATTAATTAACCCACCTAATGAAACATGCCTGGGTTTGAGCAATTGAATTCCTTGCTCATGCAGTGATTAAGTTCAACATTGGAAACAGTGGTTTGGGTGCTGTCAAAGATTATTTTTGTCAAATGGTTATGATTCTTTCAGTGTGAAAATTCCCTCCCGAAACGCTGCATACCACAGCTATTTCATTACGCTCATTAAGATTTTTCTCTTCTGGCTGATAATTTTTTTCATTAACCGTCTAACATTCATTGTTTTTTTCTTCGGGAAATTTTCTCACATTTCAATGTATAAAACGGGGGCAGTATTTGTCCACGGATTATCGCTTGACCTTTCAATGGCGGGGTATTTAACAGTGATACCTTTCATACTGGTTTTTATCCAGCAAACTATTCCTTTTTCTTTTTATAAAAGTTTTTTTTCCTTTTATTCGGTTGTTCTGATAATTGTTAATTCTTTTATCTTCGCTTTTGATGCGGGTATTTACCGGGAATGGAATACGCATTTAAATTTCAGGGCAATCAGTTACCTCCGGTTTACTAAGGAAGCATCTGCATTTACTGACTGGCATGAACTGATACTACTGGCCCTCGTGATGATCATCCAAATCATTACTGGAATCAGCATACTAATCCTGTTCTTCAAAAAGAATTCGTTCCGCTTTTCATGGAGCCGCACTTCAATCTTACCCGGAATACTTTTTCACGCTTTTCTTTTTCCCTTGCTGTTTGTTACGATCCGGGGCGGTGTGCAGCTGATTCCAATCAATGAAAGCAGCGCATATTTTTCTACGGAAAAAATATTAAATGATGCGGCCTTAAATATCTTATGGAACGCGTCCAAAAGACTTTCTCAGGACAAAAAAATTCTTCACTCAAATCCCTATCAATATTTATCTCAAGAAGAGGCAAGTCAATTGTTGAAGCAGTTATATACACCATCAAAGGATTCATTAATTCAGGTATTAAAATCTGATCGTCCAAACATTATTTTATTTATTCTGGAAAGCTTTACGGCTGATATTTTTGAAGCGCTGAATGGTGAAAAAGGAATAACACCCAATCTTGATTCGGTAATCAGCCAGGGACTTCTTTTCACCCATATTTACTCCCAGGGGTATCGGACTGACCAGGGCTTGGCAGCTATTTTAAGCGGGTTTCCTGCCACACCGGATGTTTCAGTAATGATGCAGCCTGAAAAATACGGGGGTCTTGGTTATTTGCCCGGAATTTTAGCATCCAAAGGGTATAGTAATTCATTTTATTATGGCGGTGAGCTGAATTTTGCTAATATGAAAGCCTATCTGTTTGAAAGCGGAATTGTAAAGCTAATTGATAAAAGTTCTTATGCTACCGGGGAAATGAGCGCTAAATGGGGTGCGCATGATGAATTTGTTTTTAAAAAGCAGGCGATAGAAATAAATTCGGAAACCCAGCCCAATTTTTCAGCCATATTATCTCTCAGCAGTCATGAGCCTTTTGACGTTCCCGGAAAACCGAGATTTCCAGGCGGTGATGTTTATTCAAAATTCAAAAGCTCCTGTTTCTATACTGATCATTGCATTGGGGAGTATCTAAAAAGCGTGAAGAATAAACCCTGGTTTAAGAACACCTTATTTGTGTTTATTGCTGATCATGGCCATATTCTTCCCCGTAACAGAAGCCCGGATGAACCTGCGCGTTTTCACATTCCCGTTATCTTCTATGGTACAGCATTAAAGCCTGAGTTTCGTGGCGCAACAATCAATAATACAGGAATGCAATGTGATCTCACTGCAACCTTACTATCACAGCTAAAGGTAAATTACACCCAATTTCACTGGAGTAATAATTTACTGAACTATTACCGCAACAATTTTGCATACTTTTCTTTTGATACGGGAATTGGCTTTATAAATGACAGTAGTGCAGTACAATTTAATTTTCACGACAGCGGAATTTCAGCTTACGGTGAACATGAAAAGGTGCAGCTGAATGCAGCAAAAGCTTTTCTTCAGATTTTATATGGGGAGTATTTATCTTTTTGAGAGTTATATAATTTCTTACAAACTAAATTATCGTTTTAGATTTGTTTAGTATTTTTAACCCTTAACTAATTAATTAATTCAACTAAATTTAAACCAGAATGAAAACAGACGATCAAGGTATTATTAAAATGCTCGAACAAAAAATTGCGGCACATGAAGAAAAGATTAGTTCATTCCGCCAGGCTATCAGGGCGCTTAGTGGTCTCGGAATTTCCTCCACCTCGCCATCAACCAGACGGAAAAGGCGTGGAAGAAAACTGGGCAGTAAAAACTTAAAAGAAGCCGAAGTAAAAACCGGAAGAAAAAGAAGGAGAAGAAAATCTAAGACCAA
>JBDSEA010000150.1:0-20662 GCA_039920305.1 Chitinophagales bacterium | reverse complement strand
TAGTATTGAGAAACCCTGTATTCGCTCCAAGAAATGTGTTGTAGTTCGCAGTAGTATTTTGCTCACCGGCATCTACACCCACAAAAGTGTTTTCCAAGCCACTAATGTTGTAATAACCTGCATCCTGACCAATAATTACATTAGAGTAACCAGTAGTATTGCTATAGCCTGCCTGCTCACCAATGAATGTATTGGAAGCGCTGGTCGTATTACTATAGCCTGCCTGGTAGCCGATGAAGGTATTCACATAGCCGGTGGTATTGTAAAATCCTGAATAACCACCCATGAAAGTATTTCTGTAACCGGTAGAATTAAACCAGCCCGAACCTGCCCCAACGAAAGTATTGATATAACCTGTGGTGTTTACCAGGCCAGCATTGCTGCCAATAAATACATTATTATAGCCAGTGGTATTGGCAGCTCCGTTAGTTTGACCTATAAATGTATTAAAATTGCCTGTGCTATTCAATCCTACTGTGCCTGATCCTATAAAAACATTTCCCGTACCGGTGGTATTGCTTGCTCCCGTGGCGTAGCCTAAGAATACATTATTGCCTCCTGTCGTGTTATTGCTGCCAGCAGTGTCACCAACGAAGGTGTTGAAGGAGCCGGTAGTATTGAGTGCCCCGGTAAAGTTCCCTACAAACGTATTGCTATTTGGTTCCAGGAAATAAAGAGCTCCATGTTTCATAAAACGCCATCGCTCGAGATTATTGACGCGAAGAGTAAAATCCTGCGCATCAGTGGTGCCCATGAAATGGACCAATGGGTTAGTCCCGCTATTGCCGAGTATATTCCAGAAAACGCTGTTAGCGACAACTGTCGCTGGCGGAATTTTGGTGAGATCACCATTACCAGTCACATACACAACCTGGGTCCCCGCGTCAGGAAAAGTACCCATTGTGCTCAATCCATCTAATCTCAATGTATTGGCATTTCCAGAGATGTGAAGCTTTTGAAGAGGAGTTGAGGTGCCGATGCCTACGTTTTGAGCAATTAAATGACTTTGTTCCAGGCAGAAAAAGATAACAAAGAAAAACAGAAGGCAGTATAGATTCTTCATTGCAGGAGATTTAGTAACAATGAATCAAAGCTATTTCGCACCTCGATCAGAATCAAAACCATTTACTGAATGGTGAATTTGAATTATTGAACGGAAGAGACGACTATCAATGTCTTTACCCTGAGCAATGCTGCATCGGGGATTATTTAATTTTACTTCGTTGTGAGAATTCCGAATAAGTTCAATCGAAGATGAAACCCCTTGTTAACTTCTGGCTGCTCTGCAGACATTTACTTTAACGGCAGGAAATGCTGGGATTTGGAAATAAGAGTTAGCACTAAAATAATTTAGGAACGGCAGCTGAAATCTGCTGAATCCGATTCTCAGAGATAAAATAAAAGAATTAAAAACAGGATTTATGATTAGTGAGCTGTATGATGAAGATCAGGAATAAAGAGGTACAGGGTCTGGATCGTCCTCCCGATCTTATCATCAAAATATGAATGAAATTCCTTTATTTCGTTTTCGTGATCCGTGCCTTGATAATTGATGATGAGGAAAGCACCGTGAACGTGTTAAGGCTGCTGCTGAAAAAATACGTTCCGGAGGTAAATGAAGTTGAGACCGCAGTAGGTTCCTATGCCGGATTAAAAGCGATTCGGCATTATGCTCCTAACCTTATTTTTCTTGACAATGAGATGCCGTTGATGAATGGGTTCGAGCTGCTGGAGAAATTTCCTGACCATTCATTTGAAGTAATATTTGTAACGGCTTATGATCATTATGCCATCAAAGCGATTAAGTACAGTGCACTGGATTATCTCCTCAAGCCCGTGGACGTAGAAGAGTTGCAGAATGCTGTTAATCGTTTTGCAGCTAAGCAGCAGTCAGGTGAATCGCAGCAACCCCTTTATCAGAACCTGATTCACAACCTCAAGTCAGAGAAAATAACTGACTACCGCCTGGCAGTAGCAACCATGGAAGGAACATTCTTCTATAACCCCGATGAAATTATCCGTTGCGAGGCGGATGGAAACTATACCAGGTTTTTTTTGAAAGGTCAGAAGCCCATCATTACATCGAAAACGCTGAAGGAATATGATGAAATGCTCACGGAGCAGAATTTTATTCGTGTGTACCGCGCCCACTTGGTGAACAAAAAATATGTCGCCTCCTTTTCAGGTGATCATGAATTAAGAATGGCAGATAATTCCGTGATTGAGGTTTCAAGAAGAAAGTGGGACATCGTGAAGCAGGAATTGCTTAAAGCCGCCAATTAAAAAGAGGTACAACAGACGCAAGTCTTTCTCTCATTCAGGTACGGAATGATGGCCTTAGGCCTCCACCACTTCGTTCTTCTTCACCACCTCAGCTTCCTCCTTCAGCTTCTTTTCCCTTGACAAGTATGAATACATCGCCGGAATCACAAACAGCGTGAACACCAGCGCGATCAGCAATCCTCCCATCACCACGATGCCCATGCCCATCCTGCTCTTTGCTCCTGAGCCCAGCGCCGCAGCAATAGGCAGTGCCCCGAACACCGTGGCCATGCTTGTCATCAGGATCGGACGCATACGCATGACTGATGCCTGGCGGATGGCATTCATCTTCGTCAATCCTTTTTTACGAAGTGTGTTGGCAAACTCAACAATCAGAATTCCATTTTTTGTAACCAGTCCGATGAGCATGATCATCCCGATTTCGCTGAAGATGTTGAGGGTTTGATTAAAGTACCACAGTGAAAGCAGTGCGCCGGCTATGGCAAGCGGAACGGTGAACATGATGATGAGCGGATCCACAAAGCTTTCAAACTGAGCTGCCAAAACAAGGTATACCAGGATGAGGGCAAGAAGGAAGGTGAAGGCAAGGTTAGAAGAGCTTTCCGCATAATCCCGTGCAGGACCGGTTAAGGAGGTAGTAAAGCTTTTATCAAGAACCTTTTCAGAAATCTTATTCATCTCATCAATTCCATCGCCAATTGTTTTACCGGGTGCAAGGCCCGCTGAAATGGTTGCAGCCACATAACGGTTATAATGATAAATAGCGGGAGGATTGCTTTGCTCCTCAACCTCCACCACATTGTCGAGCTGAATCAATTGTCCCTTGCTGCTTCGCACATACAGTGATTTCAAATCAACCGGCTGATCACGATTCTGCCTCGGCACCTGACCGATTACCTGGTATTGGTTCCCGCTCATCTGAAAATACCCGAACAGGAGGCTGCTGTAAGCGAGCTGCAGTGATTGTGCTACATCACTAACTGCCACACCAAGCGATGCGGCACGGTCCCGGTCAATGGTAATATCGAGCTCGGGCTTATTGAATTTCAGGTTTACATCCACACCCTGAAACGCAGGATTAGACTGCGCCTGCTGCACAAACTTCGGGACTGCCTCCTTAAGCATATCGAAAGTAGGTGCCTGAATTACATACTGCAACGGCAAACCAAATGATCTTCCCACCTGAATGGTCTGCTGCTGAAATACAAAAACACGCGCGTTATTCAGCTTACCAAGACTGGCATTCAGATTATTTACGACCTGGTCCTGTGTGCGGGTGCGCTCACCGGGATCTGTGAGTCCAATTCGCCCAAAACCAGTATTCACGGAACCTGTACCTACAAAGGTCGGAGCAGTAACCGTGAGCACCACCCGGTTTTCAGGAACTGAATCCATATAAAACGCAGCAAGCTGATCCATGAACTGATCAGTATATTCATAGGATGAGCCTTCGGGAGCAGTTACAGCAAACCTGAGCAGGCTGCGGTCATCAGTGGGTGCAAGCTCTGAGGGCAGCATCTTAAAAAAACCCGCAGAGGCTACCATGCTAACAATAATGATGACCAGTGCAAGCCACCGATTCCTCAGGAAATTTTTGAGTATTATTTCATAGTGGATATTCAAAGACTCAAAGAAGGGTTCGGTTTTTCTGTAGAACCATGAATGCCTCTGATTTTTCCTCACCAGGTATGCATTCAGCATGGGAGTAAGTGAAAGCGATACAAATGCCGAAATAACTACCGCACCGGCGAGCACCACTCCGAATTCCTTAAATAATTTTCCTACAAAGCCTTCCAGAAAAATTACGGGCATGAACACCACTACCAGTGTTAAAGAAGTTGAAAGCACCGCAAAAAGAATTTCATTGGATCCCTCTATTGCAGCAGGAACGGGCTTCATGCCTTTCTCAATTCTTTTGAAGATGTTTTCAGTTACTACAATCCCGTCATCAACCACCAGACCTGTAGCCAAAACAATTGCAAGCAGCGTGAGCACATTGATGGTATAACCCATGATGTACATGATGAAGAAGGCACCGATGAGAGAAACAGGAATATCAATGAGGGGCCGAAAAGCAATAATCCATTCACGAAAAAAGAGAAAGATGATGAGGATCACAAGTGCTAATGCGATCGCAATGGTTTCAGCAACTTCCTTAACCGAGTTGCGGATAAAGATGGTGTTATCCATTGCCACATCTACTTTTAAATCAGATGGAAGCTCTTTTTTAATCTGATCGAACCGCTTATAAAATTCGTTGGAGATATCAATGTAATTAGCACCGGGCTGCGGTACCAGTGCAAGACCCAGCATGGGGATTCCGGAAAGCTTCAGTATTGTTTGCTCATTCTCTGCACCCAGCTCAGCGTTTCCTACATCGGAAAGCTTAACCACTTGTATACCGTCCGTTTTTAAAATGATATTATTGAAATCATCAGGGCTTAGCAGCTGTCCGTGAGTATTCACATTCAGCTCTGTGCGTGCACCCTCAATTTTTCCACCGGGTAAATCAACATTTTGAGCATGCAGGGCATTTTGAACATCCAGCAATGTCAATTTGTATGCAGCCAGTCTCGCAGGATCGAGCCAGAGCCGCATTGCATAGCGCTTCTGTCCCCAGATCTGTACGGAGCTTACGCCGGGAATGGTTTGTAAACGCTCGGCAATCACATTCTCAGCATAATCACTTAGCTCAAGAATATTGCGGGTTTCACTTTGTACTGTAAGCGTGAGGATGGCATCTGAATTCGCATCAGCCTTGGTCACGGCCGGCAAGCCATCAATATCCTGTGGAAGTAACCGGACGGATTGTGACACTTTATCACGCACATCATTGGCTGCTGTTTCAAGATCTGCACCGAGGGTAAATTCCACATTGATCTGGCTATTGCCCAGTGCGCTCGTTGAAGAAATGCTCCTGATGCCTTGTACGCTGTTGATTGCCTTTTCGAGGGGCTCAGTGATTTGAGACTCAATAACCTGTGCATTGGCCCCCTTATAGTTTGTACTCACAGTAATAACCGGCGGGTCAATTGCCGGAAACTCACGAACTCCCAGAGTTTTGTATCCGATAAATCCGAAAATAATAATCACCAGCGACATGACGATCGCAAGCACAGGACGATGAATGCTAAGGGTTGGTAAGCTCAAGTTCTTCTATCCTTTAAACATGATGATTAATAATTCAATGGATCAATTAAATACCAAAATCTAATGTTCAAGGATCACATAGTCAGATTCAATTTTTCTACCTGATCCTATAAAATAATTTATGGAACAGGCTGGATTTCCGCAATCTTATTCACTTTATGCTTTTCAAATGAATTTTCATTTTCGGTCTCAGAAACAAAATACCCGAGATAATTACAGTATCACCTTCATTAATTCCACTGATTATCTGTACAGAAGTATCATTCCTGATTCCGGTTTGAACGGGTGTAGCAAAGGCTGTATCATTTCTCGCAACATACACTTGCTGACCGTTGAGTACAGGAACAAGTGCCTGTGAAGGAACCAGGAGTGCACTGGCATCACTGCCGAGATCAAGTGAAATATTGGCAAAACTGCCGGGACGAAGTGATCCATCATTGTTGCAAATAGCACGCACAGTAAGGGTGCGGGTTTCCGGATTAATTCCCGGGTTGATGACATATACTTTTGCGTGGTAGGTTGTAGAATTCCCCTGTACCGTAAAAGTCAACGGGGTTCCAACAGCAACCTGCGACCCGGATTTTTCAGGAAGGTCAAACTGAACCTTGATCTGCCCGGATGAATAAAGTGTTGCAATAATGGTCTCCGGACGCACAAAGGCGCCGGGACTGATATTGCGAACACCGATTATGCCATTAAATGGAGCACGAATTTCAGTGTTGTCAATTTCCGCCTTTGTGTATGCTATATCGGCTTCAGCCGATTTTACTGCAAGTGTTGAATTATTGAAATCATCCTCACTTACTGAGCTAAGCTTGTAAAGCTTCTGTACTCTTTCCTGATTACTCTGGGCAACCTCGAGCGCAGCCTGCTGCTTCTGCAATTGCGCTTTAAGACTTGCATCATTGATTTTTACCAGTAATGTGCCTTTATTTACCTTATCCCCCTCTTTAAAATACAGGCCGGTGATCATTCCGCTGACCTGGGGCTGAAGGTCAACTGATTCATTTGCTTCCAGAGAGCCGCTTAGTAGTGAAATATTATTAAGTACCTGAGGCTTTATAATGATCGCATTCACTGCAGGCACATTCATTTTTTTTCCTGCATTTGAAGGGCTGACAGTTTTATTCCTGATAAAGAAAATTTTGATGAGAATTATTACGATCAGAATGATTGATACCCACACAAGTCCTCGAAAGCCCTTCATCATATTAAATCTGCTTTTTACTGAGCATTAACTACCCTCTCGCAGGATACTACAAAAAGGAACACACTTACAATGACAAAGATAAGTTTACCTTTCTCACCGACTGCCCGTCTCCAGCTTCATTATCCTCTTATGAGCTATCCTGCGATGTGTTCTTACTATTTTTGTGTGTTCTATCCGGCTGGTAAATGAAATATGATTTTGTGATGCAGGGTTCTTTTTTTGCGCATCGTGCTCTTCTGCGCGATACTCAAATGCTGCATTCCCTGGCAGAGCAAATGGATTCATTTTCAAAAGATCAGGTTAAGGAGATCCGGAAATGGTATCAATTCTATTGGAGCATGATGGAGATTCATCACCAGGCCGAAGATGATATCTTATTTTCAGCAGTAGAAAAACGGATGAATCAGCCATCCGAAATTATTGAAGCGATGGAAGTGGAACATAATCGCTTACAATTTCTAATTGATGAAATCAAGCGCCTGCTCGGAGAGGCAGAGCGATCAACGGTGTTGGGAAATGAATTAAAAACTTCATTATCCGGGCATACCCTGGAATTACTTGAGTTATTTTCCTCGCATATTGCTAAAGAAGAAAAATACATTCATGAATGGATCACCATGCATTTTTCTCCGAAAGATCAGCGCACCGTTGAAAGGCAGGTAAGAAGAAAAGCACCGACCAGTTATTTATCATATATGATCCCCTGGCTCCATGATTCATTGACAGAAGAAGAAAAAAGAAAACTGGATCTCTCCCTGCCATGGATGGCAAAAGCACTTAACCGTTTGCTGTGGCAGAGAAAATATGAGAAAATTTCTGAGCCCGTTAAAGCACTGATGAATTAAAGTCCGGATAAAAAAAAGAGCAACCGTTGCCGGTTGCTCTAATTACTATTTATTGATTCTGCTTTTACTTAAGCGTGATGGTTTTTGTATTTCCGTTCACGGTTACGGTGGCCTGATCATCACAGGTTCCATTACCGTAATCTAAAGTTATTTTCGGAAAGTTTCCACGGATAATTTCCATTACACCGCTTACGTACCAGTCACAGGAATTTTTAACAATGGGTGTAGTAATAGTTCCTGATACAGGAAGTCCATTTCTGTTTGTTCCATTAACAGTACCTGTTATTACAAACACATCATCATTAATATCAGCAGTAAACTGTCCTTCTGACCATTCTTTGATTTTATCTACGTTCCAGTCAGAGGTTTCTCCTGTAAAATAATATATTTTAATGGTTGCAACAATATGGAATTGAAAATTACCATTTGCGTTGGGGCCTATATTGGTTACTACCTTGGTTGCTTCGATCTTATCCATCTGATCGGCAGTGCTACCACGATAGTAATCAGTTGTAGTAATGGTGATTACTGTTCCGGATTCCTTGTAGTTACCGGTCCATGTTGCCTTAACAACTCCCTGCCGGTACATTCCATCCCACTCATCACAAAGGCACGGGGTTGATCCAAAATTTACGGTAATTGATTTCGGATTTGAAACCGTATCTACTGTTACAACTGCACATTCCGGAAGAGTTACATTTCCAAATATTTTTCCAGCGCCGTCCAGTTTTTGTGCGACATCACTTAAATTGTTTGAATAAGCAATTGCATTGATAACGGTTCCGATGTTATCAGATTCATTATCCATACGTGCATTATCTGTTGCCAGAGCAGTATCCTCTGTGTTGGGTGAAAGATCATTTTTTGTGCAGGCTGATAAGGCAATAAGTGCCATAAACACGCCTGCAAGACCAAATTTTTTGATTGTTTTCATATGAATTGGTTTTTGTTAAAGGGTAACTGATTACAATCCGCCAAAGTCAATTCATGTGCCACAAGAGTATTCAATATGTCATAGAAATGTTTCTTCTGAAATGGGGTATTTTGTAATGTAATATGTAAAAAATTTGGAAATATATTTTATGGAAATGAAACAAATTAAAAAATTTTAATGCTTAAAGACTCCCCCGATCATAAAATGCCATAAAATGGAATTTTATTAAACCAGGCCTTGGGCCATCATTGCTTCTGCAACTTTGACAAAACCGCCAATGTTGGCGCCCTTTACATAATTTACCAGACCTTTTTCATTACTGCCATATTTTACACAGGAAGCATGTATATCCTTCATAATATTTTTCAGGCGCATATCCACTTCCTGGCCTGACCATTTTAGTCTCTGAGAGTTTTGACTCATTTCTAATCCTGATACAGCCACCCCACCCGCATTCGAAGCCTTTCCCGGTGCATATAAAATTCCCTTTTTAATAAACCAGTTAACAGCCTCCAGCGTTGAAGGCATGTTGGCCCCTTCTGCAACTGCTATACACCCATTCCGGGTGAGTTTTCGTGCATCCTCCTCATTCAGCTCATTTTGCGTAGCACATGGGAGGGCAATGTCACACTTAACCCCCCATGGAGTCTGGCCAGCTATAAACTGACATCCGTATTTCTCCGCATATTCTTTTATTCTGCCACGCTTTTCATTCTTTAACGTCATTACAAACTGAAGTTTTTCAGTATTCAATCCCTTTGGATCATAAATATATCCGTCACTATCTGAAAGTGTTACGACCTTACCCCCAAGCTGTGTTACTTTTTCAGCTGCATACTGGGCAACATTTCCTGAACCACTTATAACCACGGTTTTTCCTTTTATTTTGTCTTTTCGGGTAGCAAGCATTTCATCTACAAAATATACACAACCATATCCTGTTGCTTCAGGACGTATCAGGCTACCCCCGAATTCCATGGATTTGCCGGTAAGAACACCTGTAAATTCATTACGCATTCGCTTGTATTGTCCATATAAAAACCCGATTTCCCTTCCACCTACGCCGATGTCTCCTGCAGGAATATCCGTATCAGCACCAATATGCCGGCTCAACTCGGTCATAAAACTCTGGCAAAACCGCATTACTTCATTATCAGATTTTCCCTTGGGATCAAAATCACTCCCACCCTTGCCGCCACCCATGGGTAACCCTGTAAGTGAATTCTTAAATACCTGCTCAAATGCCAGAAACTTAAGTATGCCGAGATAAACGGTAGGGTGAAAACGCAGGCCTCCCTTATAAGGACCAATCGCATTATTCATTTGAATTCTAAAGCCACGATTTACCTGAAACACTCCTTTATCATCAATCCATGCCACCCTGAATATGATTACCCTGTCGGGCTCCGCCAGTCGCTCAAAGATCTTGGCTTCCCTGTATTCCGGATTTTCTTCTATGAAAGGAATGAGTGTTTCCGCTACTTCAAGAACGGCCTGGTGGAATTCGGGTTCCTGAGGATTCTTTTTTTTGATTTTCTTCATGAAGGAATCAACTTCGGATTCATGCTTTTGTTGGGCCATGTCGGATTTTAATAAATTTTTAATGAAAATTTGAAGAAGTAAAGGATTAAAGGAGCGATATTTTGGAACTCAATAGTAATGACATTTACATTTTTAAAGGTATATCAGGATTGTTTTTTTACCGCTCCCAAAAAAATTGTTAAAGCATGTTGCTGATAATTTCATCTCCGAATTCGGAACATTTCAGCAGAGTAGCACCTTCCATCAGACGATGAAAATCATAGGTAACTCTTTTCAATGCAATACTTTTCTCTAATCCCCGGTAAATAAGGTCTGATGCTTCTTTCCATCCAAGATGCTCAAGCATCATGGCTCCGCTGAGAATCATCGATCCGGGATTTACTTTATCCTGGTTTGCATATTTAGGTGCGGTACCATGAGTTGCCTCAAAAATTGCATGGCCTGTTACATAATTGATATTTGCACCGGGAGCAATTCCTATTCCGCCAACCTGGGCAGCAAGCGCATCAGATAAATAATCCCCATTAAGATTCAGGGTTGCAATTACATCGAACTCATCAGGCCGGGTCAGGACCTGCTGCAAGGTTATGTCAGCTATTGCATCCTTTATGATTATTCCGGCTCCTGCCTTGCCCTCAGGAATTTTACACCACGGGCCCCCATCCATTTCCACAGCACCATAAAAGTTCTTTGCCACATCATAGCCCCAGTCACGAAAAGCACCTTCAGTAAACTTCATGATGTTCCCCTTATGCACAAGAGTCACGCTTTTACGCTTATGAGCAATTGCATACCCGATTGCGCTGTGTACCAGGCGCTCCGTGCCCAGATAGCTGACCGGCTTTAGACCTATCCCCACTTGTAAGGGAGTTTCACGGTGAGCAGAGCCAATTGATTCGAGCTGCTTTTGCCAGTCATCGGATAATTCCTTTGTACCAAAACGGATTTTTTTAAATTCTTTGGGAAATTCTCTTGCGAAGAAATCCAGAATTTTCGTAGCTTCAGGTGAACCTGCTGCATATTCTATTCCTGCATAAATGTCCTCCGTATTTTCTCGGAAGATCACCATATTGACCAGTTCAGGGTGCTTGACTGGAGAAGGCGTACCGGCGAAATATCTTACCGGCCTCAGGCAGACAAACAAGTCGAGAATCTGCCGCAGAGCCACATTCAATGATCGGATTCCACCACCCACCGGTGTGGTAAGCGGTCCCTTAATTCCAATCCTGTACTCTTTGAAAGCTTCCAGTGTTTCATCCGGCAGCCAGCTTCCCGTTTGATTGAATGCTTTCTCCCCTGCTAAAACTTCTTTCCAGAAAATTTTTTTCTCACCATGATAGCTTTTCTCAATTGCTGCATCAAGTACCCGTACTGAAGAGCGCCAGATATCCGGACCAGTTCCATCACCCTCAATAAAAGGAATGATTGGGTCATTGGGTACCTGAAGCCGTCCGTTTTGCATTGTGATTTTAAAACCTGTCATGAGCTAACTGGATATTTTTTGAAAAGTGAGTTCTTAAAAGTAAACGGATTTGATTCTTCGGATGAACTTTGGGTATTTCAACTCTTTGATATCAATTTTTTTTGGAGGCGCAAATATAAGAGTTGAGTTTTCAGGCAATGATTGATGATGGAGTGATTACAGGAATGCAAATTGTAAAGGTGCTGCCATGATTTTTAAAACTCAGCAAATCAAGTTTCCATTTATGAGCATGTACCACAATTTTCAGGTAATGCAATCCCAGGCCAAACCCCTTAACATTGTGAATATTGCCAGTAGGCACCCTGAAAAATTTATCAAATACTTTGTCACGGTATTCAACCGGAATTCCGATCCCGTTGTCTTTTATTGAAAGCAAAATATGATGATCCACATTTAATGTTGTCACCTCTATCACAGGCGGGTTTTCAGTGTATTTGACTGCATTGTCGAGCAGGTTATAAATCACATTTGTGAGATGAACCCTGTCAGCTCTGATGATGTGCTCTTTTGCATCAAGATGAAACATGAGCATTCCCTGCAGGTCCTCGAGCTTGAGTGATAAGTTGGGAATAACTTCTTTCATAAGCTGATGCAAATCCAGTTCCTCCAGGTGCAATTCAATTTTATCCCGCTCCATTTTTGCCATCTGTAAAAGTTTATCAACCTGGGTACGAAGCCGGTTGGCTTCATTCTTAATGATTGAAGTATAGGATTGCATGCGCTCAGGCTGTTGTATGATCTCCGGGCTGCTGAGAGTTTCAGCTGAAATACTGATGGTGGCAATGGGTGTTTTAAATTCATGCGCCATATTGTTGATGAAATCTTTCTGCATTTCCATTAACCGCGTTTGCCTGATAATCACAAGCACTGAATAGGCAAAGAAAAAAACCGCTATTAAAAGCACCACCAGCGTAAAAATCCATATGGTCATCTTTACACCTATATATGCAGACCGGGTGGGAAAATCAATTTCAGCATAGTATGCCCCGCGGTTGAAAATTGGCAGGTCATTATGTACGGAATATAATTCTGTTGTTTCTTTCATGCTAACTTTCTTAGTAAACTTTACTGAATCAGTAATTGCATCATAAATAATGTAGTCAAAATCAATATCAAGTGATGGATAGGCTAACTCAGTTCTTAAATAATATTCAAGAACATTACAGTCAATCTTATCATTGATGTTGATTCGAAACTTGCGGGGTGAAACCCGCGTAACGGCGTCAAGCGTTCTAATGGTGTTTGTGGAAGAGTAGTCAAGGTGCTCTGCTACCCTGCGCAGGGAAAGGGTTACTGCCTGGTCAAAATCATTTTCCTTTACGTGCAGGGCTTTGCGAAGCCAGAAAATCTGCGTGATGAGTGCACCGGTAATCGAGATCATGCCCAGGAAAAGAACTAACCGCAGGGGGGATTTTTTCACGCCTATAAAGTTAGCTCAGCAAGGAGTTGGTATTTGCAGACATTCTTTTCAAAACAAAGCAGACCTGTACGCAACTAAACCTAATTCTTAATAACCAGCTTAAAGCCTACGCCATGAACATTTTCAATAGTGATACATGAATCACCGCTAAGATATTTGCGAAGGCGCGAAATGAAAACATCAAGACTTCTTCCCAGGAAATAATCATCGCTCCCCCAGATTTGCTTAAGCAGTTCTTCACGTGGCACAAGATGATTTTGTTTCGAAACCAGATAGCGCAGCACTTCGGCTTCGCGCATGGTAAGCTGGGTATCTATTTTATTCAGTGAAAGGAGAAGATTGGAAAAATCAAATTCATATTTTCCGACCGGAAATATCTTCGGAGACTGATCAAACGTTCCGACCTTGCTTCTTTTCAGGAATACCTCGATTTTGAATAACAATTCATCCATGCTGAACGGCTTGATCAGATAATCATCTCCGCCTACTTTAAATGCCGTAAGCTTGTCATCCAGCAGCGATTTTGCAGAAATAAAAATAATGGGGACATGATGATTACCCTTCCTTATTTTTTCCGCGAGAGTAATGCCATCCATTTTCGGCATCATAATATCCAGCAGGCACAGATCAAAATCTTCTTTCTGAAAAAGTGCATGACCTTCGACACCGTCCTTGCAAGCGCTCACATGAAACCCCTTTCGCTCAAGATTATCCTTAATTACAAAGGACAGATTTGAATCATCTTCAGCAAGCAGCACCTTTGCTTTACCATTCAATATCTGCGTCATTATCCTGAAAAATTTTATTGTATCACAATTGTGCGGCAGATCTTACCATCACTCCCTTTTATCTGTAATAAATAAATTCCCTTATCAAGACCAGTGAGATCAAGTGTATGATTTTGCAAGCTTCCGGTATTTGTTTGTGAGAATACCATTTGTCCCAGCAGGTTTACTACAGATATGCTCAAAGCCCCGCTAAAATCTTCAGCATTTATGGTAAACATTCCATTTCCCGGGTTGGGAAACACTTCCAGGTCTTTTGCCTGAATAAAATTTGCGATGCCCACATTCGGATACCAAACCTCTTTGTAAATTCGATAGCTGTATTCAGTAGAGTCTTTAAAGCGAAATTCCCACACGATATTTTTAGCTGCATCAATCTCAGTTCCGTTAGGCAAACCCGAAATGGTGGGCAAGCCATACCCTATAATCGTATTGCCATTCGGCAACCGTTGTACGCTGCCTTGCTGCTTGGTGTACACATTCTGATTATTAACCTGGGGATGGGTATAGTACCATACAGTGGTTGCAATGTAATTGATTTCGTCAAGCACATATTCTTTGGGTTGCGATACAGGTGGGAAGTGAAGGTTACCGTTATCCATGAGTAAAATATTACCTGCACCGTTGAGTCCAGGTGCTATGCGGTGAATGTGATGCGGATGGCTCCATCCCCCGTTTGGATCATCCTGGAAGGTGATCAATGGTGAATAGTTCGGGTTGGGATTATATCCCCAGTACCAGAGGATTGCACCCGTACTTGAATTCATCTTAATCGTCATATCCATATTTCTGAAAGATGCGATCAGGTTTCCATCATCATCTATAAACATGGAGTTGATGTGCCATGGATCAAATACTGACGCACTAATCGGAAAATCACCAGTAGCATCAGTTACGGCAAAGTGAGTATCTGACTGCCATTGAAATATTACCTGTCCGCTTGGATCTAATTCCTGAATCCAGGAGACAACAAGGATTGCACTGCTGCTACCACCATACTGCGACAAATCAGCAGGCACATAGTCGTAAATGGTAAACCATTTGTATCCGGAAGGCAGGAATATCTGTTCATGCTGTGTTGCTGTAAATCCGTTTCCGCAATGAATATTTGCAATGATATTGTATAATGAATCCATTTCAATTACAGAAGTATCTACATTGAGATCAAGCCGGTAAGCAGTGAGATGACCGTTGAGATTCATGTGAAAGTTGGCGCCATCTGAAGAAGATGCGCGGAAGAAAACCGAGTCGCCATTGTTTTCCATAATTCCATATCCTTTAGGCAGTACCGGGTATGTATTGTTCCGGTGAAAGAAAATTTGCCCTGGCGCCGGAGTGGTATTTGTATAAATATTTATGAAGTCAAAAGGATTGGTTCGCAAAGTGTTTGAAGACGGAGGCGGAATGTATGTTGCCTTGCGTTCCGGATCATTCAGAGGTGCTCCATCCTGATCATGTGTTGACAAATATTCCTGAAGACTTTGTTTTTGCGCTGCCGACATTTCATTGCGAATGGTAAAGGTAGAGGAGGTGCCTGAAAGAATTTGTCCTGCCTGCGTACGCAACCCATCTTTTATGATCATGGTAACGGTTTCACCAAAAGCGAAAGCCGTTGAAGGTGTAATGCAAACTGTTTTTCCATCTGTACTCAAAACAATGGTTGCCGGAACAATGCCGCTTTCGCTTCCGGTGAGTGTCACCAACCCGGGTGTGAGTGAATTTGCATCCATCATTTGACCGTTTCTAATAATCATGTGGGTAAATGGAAACTCATTCCGGCTTCCGTCAACGGGAAAAACGTATTCGAACTGTGCATAGGCTGCATTAAATGTAATTAGCAGCACACATAAGATAGCATAAATGTTTAAAAATTTCATGATGTTTAATTTTTAAAATGAAAATAAGAACTGAGCAGACGGCTTACTTTTTTATCCATTTTTGGGTAAACAGTAAATCCTTCGACTTGAGTTGTATAATATAGATTCCGGATGATAGTTGTGAAAAGTTATATGGAATTTCCTTTTTCATACCATCCATTTGAAGCTTGCTTACATATACCTCTTTTCCAAGAGCATCAGTTAAGCTTAGTACAAATTCCCCTGTGATAGCATGAGGGAGCTGAATCACTCCGTTTCCTGAAGAAGGATTAGGAAATACCTGTAAATTGTTTTCATTCGGCGGAATTCCTATGACGGTACCCAACCCGGTATCACATACACTTATCGGCTCATTTGCGCTATCCTGATAAGCAAAATCCTTTAGAATAATGTTGGGAACTGTATCTGCGATATTTACAGCAACCCGCAGCCAGCCATAATGAGGCTCGTTATCTATCTGAAAATTTAATCCTATGTACCTGTCCTCAATATTATCCCAGTTATACGCAATGCTGTTCACATTCTGGAAGGCAAAATTCCCTAAATGGCCTCCGTATAAATAGGGTATTGGAATGCTATCACAGGCATCAAGCTTTAAAAGGAAGGGCTTGTATTCTATAGTGTAGGTTACCACGGCGTTCAGGAAATTTGCTCCGCCGCTCATTATTTCTCTGAAGCTAAACCATTGTGTTTGAAGAGAGGTGCCGTAAAAATTCAATTTCAGGCTAAAATCAACAATCCCGTCATTATTCAGATCTAAATCGTATGAATTTAATTCAGGATATGAGGCAGGATTAACTCCGCCAAGTTCCACGTCAGGGTTAATATCTTTAAAAATTACCTGACCCTGGGCAATAAATGATGAACCCAGAATGGAGCCCGCCATCAGAGAATAATTTTTAAGCTTATCAGGCAGGGAAAAGGTTTTTTTCATTCAGTATATTTTTAACCGGTGCAAGGTATGGCAACTATTTTCAATGGCAAAAAAGTTGAGTGCTTCATAGAACTGCGAAGTTTCAAATACTTACATTCAATTATGAGTTCTGCTACATGAACAGGTATGGCGGAATATGTAGTCCCGGGATCTTCAGGGCATTGGAAATTTATTGATGGTGATTGCTGTTTTACAGAATTTGTTAAAGTTATTTCTGTACGAATTAATCCCATAAATTCATCATTACTGTTTCCTCTACCCCACAATTCAATAAATAAATCAGGTGTCTGGAAGACCATTGAGACGGGCTTTTGTGATTGTCAACTAATTCTCCGAAGGTTTTCCAATTACATTATCGGAAAATTGCTCAAGATCCCGGAGCTTTGGCAGATCTTCTACTGAGTTAATACCAAAATAATTCATGAAAACGGGGCTGGTGATATAAAGGAGGGGTTTACCGACTTCCTCACTTCTGCCGCTGATAGAAATAAGTTCTTTCTCCAAAAGCTTCTGAATTACAAAGTCGCAATTCACTCCCCGTATCCTTTCTATATCAGGCTTTGAAACCGGTTGCTTGTAAGCAATGATTGAAAGTGTTTCAAGCTGACTGGTTGATAGTCTTTTATTCAGCTTGGTCTTCAAAAATTCACTTACTGTATTCTGGTATGCGGGCTTGGTCAGAAACTGATAACCACCTCCGATCGGAACCATTTCAAAAGCAAATTCCCCCTCATGATATTTTTGCATTAGAATTTCAATGTGCGATTCAATCTCCTGCTGATCAAGGTCAATATCTGTAAGTTTAGCAAGTGCTGCGTGAATTTCTTTGAGGCTTACCGGCTGTTCGGCAGTAAAAATGATTGCTTCTATATGTGATTGAATTCCTTCCATCATGATTTGTGTTAAATCGCAAATGTATTTCTTCCGTTAAAATTTTTTTATCTGCCGTCATTTAGTAATGCACATTGGTTAAGTTTTGGTATCTTTCCTTTACATCTGTAAAAATAATCTGGCTGATTTTACGTCATTAATGGTAATGCTGAATCAAATTGAACCACCAGCCGTATTTTTGTGTTTCCATACTTCAAACTAAAATTCAATAAAAAATGATCACAATATTCTGGATTCTCATGATCGGGCTTCTCATCGCCGGATTTGTGGTGCAGGCGCGGTTACGCTCTAAGTTTAAAAAGTATAGCCAGTTTCCTACTCCCAACGGAATGAGCGGTGCTGAAATTGCTGCAAAAATGCTGCAGGATCATGGCATTACTGATGTAAAAATCACTTCTGTACAGGGCTCACTTACTGACCATTATAATCCGGTAGATAGAACAGTTAATCTTAGTACAGATGTTTACGAGGGAAGAAGCATTATGTCGGCCACGGTTGCAGCTCATGAATGCGGTCATGCTGTGCAGCATGCGCGGGCCTATGCCTGGCTCACCATGCGTTCTACCCTTGTTCCTGCAGTAAGTTTCACATCCAAATGGATGCAATGGGTTTTACTTGCAGGAATACTTACAATTAATGTGTTTCCGCAGTTGCTGCTTGCAGGAATAGCACTATTTACACTTACCACACTGTTCAGCTTTGTAACCCTGCCGGTTGAATTTGATGCAAGTCGTAGGGCACTTGCATGGATTCAAACGAGTAAATTTATGCCTCCGGAAGATTATGCACGGGCCAAGGATGGCTTATACTGGGCTGCAATGACCTATGTGGTTGCTGCACTAGCTTCACTTGCAACACTTGCATATTATGTGATGATATTTTTAGGAAGAAGGAGGTAAGATTTTAAAGCCTTAACCGGAAGCCCGTTTCATCAAACTGAATACGGGCTTTCTTTTTTATTACACCCGCTATGGCTTCTCAAATAATCCGGAGGGTACCTCTTCCAAAACTGCAATGTCCGAAAGCTTTCCCTCACCCCGGTCATCAGCAAGCAGAATATTTCCGTAGCGCTGATAGTTCCGCCACGGATCCCGAAATTCAGGGCTCTTATCGGTGCCCTTTTCAAAAAAATCAAACTCGTTTACCAGATATAGTTTCCTGTCAACGTACACGTGATATTTATTTTCAGGAGTTACACCTACCTTGTTAAAGGTCAACTCAAGCAAAAAACAATCAGTACCCAATGAGTCTTTTGATATCCCGAGATATTTCAGATTCACACCGGGATCTTTCAACTTAAACGGCATGATGAGCCAGTAACTGTCATTCGCCCAGATTTTGTATCCGCGATCCATAAAGTAAGAGACGCTGTCAGGTTGCCTGATTTCGGCATTATTTCTATAAGCGTGGCCATGGTGCGTGTTGATATTAGTGATGATAAGAAGCTTTTTTTCCGGAATTTCAATTCGAACATTGCCTGTGTACTTATCCCACCACAGGGTTCTTTTCCCGAAAAAATTCCACTTGAGAAAATGAGTATTATCCCAGTTCTGTTTTCCACCCATCTTCATCATCACTGAGTCAGCAATAGAAGCTGCGCGAACATCATTGTTTTGGCAATGTGCTGTTATTGAAACAAATAAAAAGCAAGCGAATAATGATTTTTTCATTTTCTTAAATTGCCTGAATCCAATTTTTGCATTTTCATCATCAATGGCAATAATCTATCACGCCGGATACTCAACGACATTCCGCTCCGTTTCACTCAACCTGACCTTGAGCTCGTATTTAAGATCGAGACGCTTTCGCAGCTTGTCATAAATCACCACGGCAATATTCTCCGCAGTAGGATTCAGGTTAAGGAACTCTTCAGTATCCTCATTCAGATTCTTATGGTCGAATTTTTCAAGCACTTCATCGCTGATGATCTCCTTAAGAATTTTAAGATCCATTACATAGCCAGTCACAACATCAACTTCACCGCTTACCCTTACCTCGAGATAATAATTATGTCCGTGATACAGCGGATTGCTGCATAAGCCAAATACTTCGCTGTTCTTTTTGTCATTCCAGTCTTTTCTATACAGGCGGTGAGCTGAATTAAAATGCTCCGTGCGGATGACTGCAACCTTCATAAAAGTTTTTACAAATGTAAATCAGCAATTCATTCTTTAAGCTGTATCTCTTAAGTGCTCCGTTGCGTTTTACCTATTTTTGTTTCATGACCAAGCCTTACTGCCAATTCATTTTAATATTCTTTATCCTGATCCTGTTTCACCATTCCATTTTCGCCCAGCAACCGCTAGAGTGGAAAGTTAAAGTGAGTTCCATACTTCTTTCAAAGCTTCAGGATCACGCTACAGAAACATTCATTGTGCTGATGAAAGACCAGGAGAATCTTTCGGAAGCAAAAAATATTCATGGGAAAGAGGCGAAAGGAAATTACGCATATCAGGCGCTAACCAGCTCTGCAGAAAGCTCACAGAAAAAAATTATTGAGGAATTAGAAAAACATCATGCACTGCATCAATCATTCTGGGTGGTGAATTCTTTGCGCGTGGTGGGTGATGAGGTAATGGTTAAAACTTTAGCAGAACGGGATGATGTAGAAGGCATTCTCGACAATACCCCGATGGGATTTGCAAAACCGGTTTCGATGGGTGCAGGTTACAACCGTGATCTGACAATACCATGGGGAATTGACAGCATTCATGCACCCGCTGTCTGGCTACTGGGAATCAAGGGTGCAGGGGTAGTGGTTGGGGGACAGGATACCGGTTACGACTGGACACATCCGGCAATTAAGAGCCAATACCGGGGATGGAATGGAATAACAGCTGATCATAATTACAACTGGCATGATGCTATTCATGCCCCCGATCCGCAAAATGCATATCCTAATCCTTGCGGCATTGACATCAGCTCACCGTGCGATGATTTTGGCCACGGCACACATACCATGGGAACGATGGTTGGCGAAGCAGATTCTCTGAAAATCGGAGTTGCTCCGGAAGCTAAATGGATCGGTGAGCGCAATATGGAGCAGGGCTGGGGAAATCTTGCCAGTTACATGGAAGCCTTTGAATGGTTCATTGCTCCAACTGATACAAATAATCTGAATCCTGATCCTGCAATGGCGCCGCATGTAATCAATAATTCATGGGTGTGTACAGGAGATGAGGGCTGCGATATCAGTAATTGTTCATTGCTGGAAGATGTGGTGAATAATGTGAAAGCATCCGGCATAGTGGTAGTCGCATCTGCAGGGAACAACGGACCATACTGTAACACGATTTTCTTTCCACCGG
>JBDSEA010000149.1:0-15668 GCA_039920305.1 Chitinophagales bacterium | reverse complement strand
CTATAGATTGCGGCTGCGATTATGAAAACAGTTAGCCTTAGTATTTGCGTTTCGTTACCTTTGCCGGCCTTCAGCATAAATTTTAAAATGTAATGTTCAAGGAAAAGCTACGTGTGTATTTGCTCCTCAACATTTTAGGAGATATTTTTCTGCTCATTTTTTCCTTTCTGCTCGGCTACATTTTCATCTGGGGGCATTTCAAGCCGAACTTCCTTGATTTTTTTTTCAAAGTTTCATTTGCGCTTATAGCCTGCTGGCTTCTTGCTGCACTTTTTTTAAGACTGTATTCTCCTGAGCGTTTTGAGCAGTTTGAACGCTCCCTGGCAAAACATTTTCAGGCCATCCTGTTGCATGCTATGCTCATTTCAACAGTTGTGCTCCTTGTAAAGGATTTTAATGTGTCGCGTGTATTATTTATTTATGGATATTTTCTTTTTGTCTTCCTGGATACCCTGGCCCGTTTCGGCCTTATGTATATGCTCCGGCGGGAGCGTGCGTCAGGCATTGACACCTTCCGCGTGATCGTAATTGGGGGTGACGAAATGGGAAAAAGAATGTATGATACTTTGAAAGATTATACAGGCTACGGGTTCATGCCTCTCGGAATTTTTGATGATAAACTGCCACCCGACTCCTCTTATAAACTTGACGGAACCATTGAGGATGCCAAGAGATTTGCCCTCGAAAATAGGGTTGATGAAATCTTTTGCGCTTTGCCTTTACGGGATAAAAGCCGTGTAGCCTCGTTACTTCGTTTTGCCGAGGATAACCTCATCAGGTTTAAGATAGTTCCCGATTTCAGCGCATTCAATAACCGGAATATCAAGGTAAATTTTTACAGCTTTTACCCGGTAATTTCCCTGCAGGCAGAACCTCTTGGAAATATTTTTAACCGCATCGTGAAGCGCAGTTTTGATATTGCTTTCGCCTCCCTGGTTACTATTTTTATTTTAAGCTGGCTTGTTCCTCTGGTGGCTTTAATGATCAGATTGGAATCCAGGGGTCCGGTGTTTTTTATTCAGAACCGCTCAGGAAAAGGGTATAAGACTTTCAAATGCTGGAAGTTCAGAACCATGACGGTTACGGATGGTGACGATGATTTCGTGCAAGCCAAGAAAAATGATCTCCGGATAACAAGGGTAGGAAAATATTTGCGCAAGCTCAACATCGATGAGCTGCCCCAATTTTTCAATGTGATGGTTGGTGAAATGAGTGTTGTTGGACCACGCCCTCATCCCATCAAGCTCAATGAAACATACCGCAATATTATGGAGCGCTATATGAGCCGCCATCTTGCCAAGCCCGGAATTACGGGACTGGCCCAGGTGAGGGGCTTTCGCGGAGAAACAACCGATTCCGATCAAATGAACCGGCGCGTGCTGGCAGATGTATTTTATATTGAAAACTGGAGTTTGCTTCTTGACATAAAAATTATTTTGCTCACTGTCTGGAACATGCTGAAGGGAGAGAAAAATGCATACTGATAATCTACCCTGAACAAAAAATGTCTCAGCAGATCCAATTCGCTATTGCAGGTCTCGGACATATCGGTAAGCGCCATGCTCAGATTATAACGGATCATCCCGGTGCTTTGCTTATCGGGGTGGCTGACACTGATTCCACTTTAAAAAAGGTAGCTGAAGAAAATTTTCATTCAGATTTTTTTCACACAGTTGATGAGCTCCTTTCTTCTGCAGCTGAACCTGATGTAGTTATCATTGCTACGCCAAACGGGTTACATGCGGAGCACGCACTTAAAGCGCTAAGCAGAAATTGCCATGTAGTGATTGAAAAGCCAATGGCTTTAACACGCAATGACTGTGAACGGATCATATCAATGGCGAATCAAGTATCCAGGAAGGTTTTTTGTGTGATGCAAAACCGGTATTCCCCGCCTTCAATATGGCTAAAAGAAGTGGTAAATGAAAACAGGCTGGGAAAAATTTTTGTAGTGAACATTAACTGCTACTGGAACCGGGATGATCGCTATTATCAGGTGGATAAAGAATCAGGAAAAAGATGGAAAGGAAAAAAATTACTTGATGGGGGTCCGCTCTACACTCAATTCAGCCATTTCATTGATATGATGTACTGGATATTTGGAGATATTACGGCCATCAAATCGCGCTTCGCTAATTTCAATCATCAGCATACAACCGAATTTTTAGATGACAGCGGTCTGATCACCTTCGAATTTCTGAGAGGTGGAATGGGATGCTTTAATTACTCTACTGCAGTATGGAATCAAAATCTTGAAAGCAGTATTACCATCATTGGTGAAAAAGGAAGCATCAGGATTGGCGGGCAATACATGGAAAAAGTTGAATTCTGCAATATTGAAAACTACACCATGCCGGAGCTGATTCCATCCAGACCTCCAAATGACTACGGAAGTTACAAGGGAAGTGCGGCTAACCATGAGTATGTGATTCAAAATGTAATTGATACACTAACCGGGAATTCAGCCATCACCACCAACGCACAGGAAGGAATGAAGGTGGTGGAGATAATCGAAAGAATGTATGAATACAATTGATTGTTCAGGCAGTAATGCTGAACAGATTTCCATGAATCTGAGCTTCGCTGGAATATCGTTAAGTTACACCCGGTTGATGGTGAATAATATATTCAATTAACTCGCCCGGTTTTATCTCTGCACGTTCACTTGCATCCTGAATATCATCCCGTGATACATTTGCTGCAAAGGCTTTATCCTTCAAGCGTTTTATTACTCCTTTTACTTCCATACCCGCATAGCCATTCGGGCGCATAAGGGAATACGCATGAATAAATCCTGAAAGCTCATCGAAAGCATAGAGCATTTTATCCATCTTCGAAACCGGTTCCACTCCAAAATATCCGGGTCCGTGTGAGGCAATCGCATGGATGATCTCCGGATCAATATTCCGGCGCTCCAGTTCCTCAACTATCAACCTGCAGTGATCAGCCGGCCATTGATCCCAGTCAGCATCGTGAAGCAACCCTGCAAGCTCCCATTTCCATTGACCGGCTTCTGGTAGCCCTTCTTTTTCCTTAGCCCAAAATTTCATCAGGCCTGCCACCTGCCTCATATGAAGCTTTAGCCGCTCATTTTTTACCCAATCATTTAATAATCCATTCGCCTCTTCAAGAGTGAGAACCTTGTCTATGTTGGCTGCATTGCCAAATTCAATTCTTCCTAAAGAGTTTGTAGCCATGAGAATTTATGTGAAATGATGATGAAGGCTTATGGCTGATGTCGGATATCAGGGATATGGTGAATTTTAAAAGAGGCAAATTCAATAGAGTGAATGCTTTTCAATAAAACCTTATGATTCATTTTGCCAAAGCTATTTAAACTTTCATTGGAGCAAATGGTTATTCTTATTGAAACAAAGCTCCAGTACATACAGTTATAAATGCATACCCTTTTCACATTTATTAACTTCGCGTCAAATATGATTTTACGTACTGAAAATCTTGTTAAAACATACCGCCGCCGCCGCGTTGTTGACCATGTTTCAGTGTATGTGGAGCAGGGTGAAATTGTGGGTTTACTGGGTCCCAACGGAGCCGGAAAAACAACCACCTTCTATATGATGGTTGGATTGGTTCGACCTGAAGAAGGAAATATTTTTCTGGATACTCTGAATTTAACGCGGCAGCCCATGTACAAGCGTGCACAGGAGGGGCTGGGTTATCTGCCGCAGGAAGCGTCTATATTTCGCAAGATGACCGTGGAGGATAACATTGCCGCAGTGCTCGAATTCACTTCGCTGAATAAAAAGGAGAGAGATGCAAAAAAAGAATCCCTGCTCGAAGAATTCGGGTTGATACAGGTTCGCAAAAACCGCGGTGATCTATTATCAGGCGGCGAAAGAAGAAGAACTGAAATCGCACGGGCACTCGCAGTAGATCCGAGATTTATTTTACTGGATGAACCGTTTGCCGGCATTGATCCGATCGCAGTGGAAGATATTCAATCCATTGTGGCAAAACTGAAATACAGGAACATCGGCATCCTTATTACTGACCATAACGTACAGGAAACACTTTCCATCACTGACAGGGCGTACCTTTTGTTCGAAGGCAAAATTTTAAAACAGGGCACAGCCGAAGAATTAGCAGCTGATGAACAGGTACGTAAGGTTTATCTCGGAAAAAATTTCGAGTTGCGGAAAAGAATTCCGTCGATTTAAGCCAGGAAGTTACAGTGACTTGAATCTTTTTGTTATTGCGCATTTTCAGGAGCTATTGCCCGGTTTATTTTCCGGGCCTACGAAAAGTATTTTTTTTATTTTGTCTTTTTACTAATGTTATGGTGCATTCTGTCTTTTTTATTAATGGCCTGATTTTGTTTTTTCATGGTGCTAACCTGAACCTATCCCGCTAAATGCTTTCTCCCGTGATCCATTGGTTTCTCAGGCAGCGCGCGGAGCAGATGCAGTCATGGATTCAATCGCCGGCAGATGCTCAGCAAAAAGTTTTCCGCCAGCTCATAAATGCTGCAAGCAATACAGAGTGGGGGAAAAAATTTGACTTCGCTTCAATTATGACAACTGATCAATTCTGCAATAGAATTCCGCTGCAGGATTATGATTCATTGAAGCCATTCTTCGCCCGAATCATGCAGGGTGAACAAAATATACTCTGGAATTCACCTGTAAAATGGTTTGCAAAGTCGTCAGGAACTACATCTGACAGAAGTAAATTCATACCAATGACATCCGAATCCATACAGGATTGTCATTTCAAAGGTGCAATTGACCTGGTATCTTCATATTGCGACTCAAACCCGGTCACCCGGCTCTTGAGTGGAAAGGGCTTGATTATTGGTGGAACTCATCAACCCAGCGAGCAGGGCAGCAACATTTCTGCCGGCGATCTATCCGCAGTACTGATGCAAAACATGAGCTGGTTCGGTCAGCAATTCCGAATTCCTGAACTACCAGTTGCGCTTATGAATGACTGGGAAATGAAGCTGGATGCACTGGCACGCAGTACGATGAATGAGGATGTTACAAATATTTCAGGAGTACCAACCTGGACAATGCTGCTGATAAAAAAAATTCTTGAGATGAAAGGAAAAGACAACCTTACTGACGTGTGGCCCAATCTGGAACTGTACATTCATGGCGGAGTAAGCTTTACACCTTATCAGCAGGAATTTAGATCGCTGATCCGCAATGAGCAAATGCACTATTATCAGACCTATAATGCATCAGAGGGATTCTTTGCATTCCAGTATGGACTAAATGATGAGGACATGCTTTTGCATCTCAATAATGGAATCTTCTTTGAGTTTCTTCCATCTTCCGAAACAGGCAAAGAAAATCCAAGGACTATTTTTCTTGAAAATGTGGTTACGGGCGAAAACTATGGACTTGTGATTTCAACCAATGGTGGCTTGTGGCGCTACCTTGTAGGGGATACCATACGATTCACTTCTACTTCACCTTATAAAATTCAGGTTACAGGCAGGCTTAAGCATTTTATTAATGCCTTCGGCGAAGAGGTAATTGTAGATAATACCGATCATGCCCTTGCTGTCACCTGCCGTCAAACGGATGCCATAGTGAATGATTATACCGTTGCACCTATCTTTCTCACAACGAAAACACGTGGAGGCCATGAATGGCTGATTGAGTTTTCAAAGCCACCTGAAGATCTTTCTTCATTTTCCAAAATTCTTGATGTTGCCCTGCGCTCTATTAATTCGGATTATGATGCAAAGAGGGAGAAGGATATTGCGTTGCAACCTGCGGTAGTTCATTCTCTGCCGCGCAACACATTTTATAACTGGCTGAAATCAAAAAATAAGCTTGGCGGTCAACATAAGGTACCACGACTAAGCAATGATAGAATTCTGGCTGATGAGATACTGGGCACTTCACAAAAGCACTATTGATTTCGTAAAGCTCTGTGGGATTCTGATTCAGTTTAAAGCAGGCCGGATTGATATGATTAAATCACAATAATGTTGCAATTTTGAGCGGATTAGATCGTCAATGCATTAGCAGGAATGAAAATTGAAGAGGTTTCTTATTTACGGTTCAACGGTATTAAAAGTTAAGTCATGAAAAAACAGACATTCGAGTCTACTCCGGAAAATATGGTGATAGAAACACCAAATTTTCACAATCATTTCCATTTTCCTTATAAAACCACACTAAGCTTTGCTGCACTTATCAGTGCCCTGGAACAAAAAGCAATGGTTCCGGATAATGCTGAAGAAATAATTCTAAAGGAAATTCTCCGCACAGTAAAGGCAGCCCATGAATTGAATAATCCCATTGAGGATCTTGAAGTGATTAAAAAATTCAGGAAAGAAATTGATATCCTGATGACCACGGTTGCCCCCCTTTCCATCTCACATGATGAACTTAGGGGTGCCATCATTCCATTTCAGCCGGTTACCGTTTTTGGTACTAAAAAATTTAATGAACTTATTATTTCTGATGAAAACGGAATATGGAATCTTGGAAATGTAGATGGTGAAGCCGCTGTTAAAGAATTGGTTGCATTTGCAGGCGCAGCCATACTGCAGAAATATTACGGAGTTAAAATGGAACATCCTGACATCTTTAAAAACCGCGTGCTTGATAAAGTGACAGGATCAGCAACTGTTTACAAGCCTGAGATCTTTACTGAATTTGTGGAAGTGAAGGCGCTGAAAGAACCTAAACCCCTTAAGGATATTGACCTGAGTCCGCTAAAGAAAAATTTCTTCGATCATGAATTCTGGCTGAAAAATTTCCCTCCGGATACGTTTGCATTCGAAGGCGTAACAATTTACAGGATGGTGGATATCAGTGACCGTGAGATGATCACCTCACTTGAATACACGCTGCTTCAGACAGGCTCGATCATTTCTGCCAAAAATATTTTAGAAATATCTGAAAAGATGCGCGGGTATTTCAAAATTCCTAACCTGAAAGTTGGATTAGCCCCTATGTTTAATTACAGGGGAAAGATGGCAGCCTGCGGTGAAACTAACTGGTTCTGCTTTGTGCCTTTTACGAAGATGAAAATGCTATTTGAAAATTTTGAAAGGTCAGTTTACTCCCATGCAATAAAGCTTGGTGACCCGCTGCTTATTGAAGACCTGGAAAAAATTTCTTCCCCTTCACCCGTCGAAGAGGAATTGCTGGCTCATGGACTTCGGTGCATGATCATCGTTCCTATTTTTCATCAGAAAGAACTGATTGGCGCCATTGAATTTGGTACGCCGGAGCCGGACACTATGAATTTCATAACGCTGATGAAGCTGAAAGAGATTATGCCGCTTATACATATTGCATTTAAGCGTGCTGCCGATGACTTTGACATCAGAGTACAGGCAGCAATAAAAGAAAACTATACTTCCATTCACCCATCAGTGGAATGGAAATTTGCCGAGGCGGTTCTTCAGCAGATTGGCAAGGGTGAAATAGAGCAATCAGAGCTGCCACTCATTGAATGCAAGGATGTTACTCCGGTGTATGGCCAGATAGATATCCGTTCCTCATCGGGTAAGCGTAACGAAGCCATCCGCCAGGATATGATTGATTACCTCGTGGCTGCAAAACAACTATTGCATGATGCCTATAAAGAATATCCCTTTACCATACTTGATGAGCTTACATTTCGCATTGAAACTTATAAAAACAAGCTGAAGGATGGCCTGGACTCGGGTGATGAGTTTAACATTCTCGATTTCATGCGCACGGAGGTTGAACCGGTACTGAATATGGTGGCAGAAAAAAGTGAGAAGCTCCGGAAGCCGGTGAAAATATTCTTTGATTCCCTTGATCCAGAGCATGCACAACATCACATGCGAAGAAAAGAATTTGAAGAGTCACTAAACATGTTGAATGATACGGTGGTGAGCATGCTTGATGAGGAAGAAGAGCGGACACAAAAATTGCTGCCACACTATTTTGAGAAATACAAGACCGATGGTGTTGAGTATAATATTTATCTCGGTCAGTCTATCATGCAGGATGGAAAATTTGAACCGGTGTTTGTAAAAAATTTCCGGTTATGGCAGCTTGTTACGATGGCCAGCATTGCCCGCGAAACCAACCGCCTTTTGCCCACTCTGCCAATGCCCCTGGAAACAACACAGTTGATATTGTGTTACAGCAATCCATTTTCAATTGTATTTCGCATGGATGAAAAAAGATTTGATGTTTCAGGAGCATATAATATTCGCTATGAGATTGTAAAGAAGCGGATTGATAAGGCTCACGTTAAGGATACGGAGCAGCGCATCACACAGCCTCATACCATTGCCATTATTTACACCCAGGATAAAGAGGCTAATGAATACGAGCGCTACTTTGAATACCTGAAATCAAAGGGTTTAATTAAGGATGAGATAGAATATCTTGAGGTTGAGCAACTTCAGGGATTACAGGGATTAAAAGCAATGCGTATTCACGTGAACTATGAACCCGAAGATCCCAAGCTTGATCTTCATGAGGAAGAGCTATTTAAGAATATAAAAGGAGAGCTGGTCTAATGAAAACCGCATCATAAAATTTCATTTAAAGCCTTTTATTCCGGATACTTAGTGCGATGGCAAAATGGGATTGAAGTCGCATGATGCCTCACAGGGTTTATGTTTAAGCACTTAATATCTGAGCGGATCGCCCATTCTTCAAACAATACACACCATGGGTGCGTATAAGATATCAGAATCACTTCTCATAAGCTGATTCCGCCGCTACATTTACTGCGTAATCTGATTCAAATGTTTGAAGAATTTCTCCGCCTGCCTGACTATGATATTTATGAGCATCCCTTTAATGATTCACAGTTTGGAAATCAGCTCATAGCGCCACTGATGCTGCCGGATAGCATGGAAGGAATTCAGGTTGCTATCATTGGTGTGCGGGAAGACCGGGGCTCCAAACACAATGTTGGCAGCGCTCAGGCGCCTGATGAAATCCGCAGGCAACTATTAGCGCTCACGAAATTCAATACCGAAATTAAATTTGGTGACCTGGGCAATATTGATCCAGGCGCTTCACTTCAGGACTCCTACGTGGCGCTCAGTAAAATAGTGAATGAGCTGCTTCACCTTAAAATCCTTCCGGTCATTATCGGTGGAAGCCATGATCTCACATTTAGTCAGTATTCGGCATACCAGGATTTAAAGCACAACATAAGCATGAGTGTAGTGGACAGCATGATTGATTTTCATGATGGTGAAGATGGCATCAATGATGAGAATTTTCTCGGACGAATTTTTGTGATGGAGCCCTCCTGTCTTTTCCAGGCAAATATCATTGCACATCAGGCGCATCTTACTACACCGCAGGCAATGGATGTGATGGAAAAGCTGCACTTTGAAAGTTATCGGCTGGGAAAAGTGCGGTCTGATATCTATGAAATGGAACCAGTGCTGCGCGGGTCTCATTTATTAAGTATTGATTTAAGCTCGGTTCGGTTTGCTGATTCTCCTGCAAACTACACTGCATCACCAAATGGATTATTTGGTGAGGAAGCATGCCAGCTTGCACGCTATGCAGGGCAGAGTGATACCACAGATTCATTTGGCCTGTATGGATGTAACCTTGCCTATGACAATCGCGATCAAAGCGTAAAGCTCGCGGCTCAGATCATTTGGTATTTCCTTGATGGCTTTTGCAACCGCCATCAGGATTTTCCAAAAGAGCATGATGAAAATTATCTGAAGTACACCGTGCAATTCAAAGAAAATAAATATGAGATGAGTTTCTGGAAAAGCAAAAAGAGTGATCGCTGGTGGATGGAGGTACCCGTATCCCGCTCAAAAAGAAACCAGAAAAAATTCCACATCATTCCCTGCAGCTATCATGACTATCAGCTTGCCTGTGCGGAAGAAGTGCCGGAGCGCTGGATGAAGACGTATGCTAAGCTCTCATAAGTGAAGCAGCTCTGCCATATTAAAAAATCAGCTTTGCGAAATCAACCATAAAAGAATTAATTCCAGAACTGCAAATGTTTATCTGCGGAATTCCTTCGTAAAAATAAAAACCGCTCTCAATAGAGAAAGCGGTTTTTCCAAACCAAACGAAAATTTAATCTTCTATGCTGAACCTGATCATTTTATTTTCAGTATCACTATGAATAAGTAAAAAGTAAATACCATTGGCAAGGTCTCGCAGATTCAGTGTAATGCTATGATTGCCCGCATTTAAAAACTCATTCATAACCTCATGAATTGTTCTCCCGCCTGAATCGGTAACGGCAATATTTACAAGGTTGGACTCGCCGAGGTCAAAGTCAAAGATGCCGGTGGTTTTCATAAGAGTTGAAGGTGTTAAGATCGTTTGTTAATAAACCATGTCAGTATGATAAATGAAATTGAATGCTTCAGGATTTGCCTTTAAGGCAAATTCCATTAACAGCTTTTCCAGTGCACTGATGGTGGAGTAATAATTCCGATCACTTTCCGGAGCAACATTACTTTCATAGAAATTCTTTTTTATCTCTGCTTTTCTTCCTGTTCCTTCAATAACAAAATGGTTTTTATGAATGCTATGAATAAATTCTGTTTCCTGAAATACCCTATAGGAGGAGCGGCCTCTGGCAGTGAGCAACATGACGATTACATCGGCAAGATCTATTCTTCGTTTTCCCTTCTGACTAAGAACTTCACCAAATTCAAATGGGCCTTCACGGCTGATGACGGCAAATCCTTTCTTTTCAAACTGATCTCTCAGCAGCTTATACAACCGTGAGTCAGATGCGGAATGGCTGATATAAATAAGCATGGTGCAAAGTTCCTGCTGATTCGTTACCGCATGTTAACGAATAGTTTAAAAAATTGTAATGCTAAAATTTATAGCTTACTGCAAGAGAGAGGTTACAACCATATCGCTGAAGGCCATATAAGCGGTCACTATTTGCGTATTCGCCATCGATATTACTGTTATAAGCATCATCACTATTCAGATCCTGGTACAATATTCCATCCTGATGCAGAATGTCACTCCATGTAACTTCAATCAACCCGTTTTTTGCAAAAGCTTTACTTGCTTTTAAATCAAGTGTAGGATGTACTTTTTCCCAGATAGAAGGTTCTGTAACGCTTCCAACGAGGTAAAGCCGGTCACCGATATAATTAAACATGGCTGCAATCCCAAATTTGCTATTCGGTTCAGTGTAAATCAGGGAAGCATTCAATACGAACGGTGATTGACCCTCAAGGGGGCGATTAGCTGAGGTATCGGAAGTAGTTCCACCTACAAATACCTTCGATTTGATATAGGTGAAGTTTGCGTAAGCAAAGAAGTTTTCGAATGATCTTCCGATGAATCCCATGCTTTGTCTTCCCTCAAGCTCAAATCCGATGTTGGTTGCTTTTGGCACATTCACAAACTGAACACTTCGTGAATCTGCTCCTGACAAGCTGAGCGTTTGCTCAATGGGATTATCAAACTGTTTGTAAAATGCGCTTACGGAATAATATTGAGCATTGGCGAAGTAATGTTCCCACCGGGCTTCATAGTTTGTGATCCTGGTTTCAACGAGATTAGGATTTCCGTAGTAGGTGATGTTCTGCAGAAAATCATAGAAGGGTGCATTTGCCAGCTCACGGTAATTTGGCCGTGCAACAGTGCGGCTGGAGCTGAAGCGGAGGTTAGCATTTTTCAGTACAGAGATAATAAGGTTACCTGAGGGAAGAAAATCCCGATAGGTAGAATCCAGGCGTAGTGAATCATTGCTTGCACCGAAAGTATTGAGGATATAATGGTAGTTTTCCATTCGCACACCCCAAACCAGGCGAATGTGACTTGTAAATTTATTGTCGAGCATCAGGTAACCCGCAGCATTTTCTACCGAGCCGTCATAATGATTGGTAGCAGTTTGGTCTTCAGCAAGAGTAAAGCCGGTAGCAGCATCAAAATGAGAGGGGGCAAATATGGTATCCTGAGCAGCAAAGTAATAGCTTGAGTTGAACTGGTCAGGGTCTGAGACAATCATGGAAAACACCCGCACATCCCGTGAGCGGACATCATAATAATATGCACCGCCAAATTTGAATTGCTGCTGCTGGTGGAACAGTTTAAAGGGCAGGCTTAAGTCCGCATTGGTCCCCTTGGCGCGGTCATTAATGATACCATAATATCGAAGTCCTGCTCCAATATTGGTGCTTGGGCTCGAAGAAAGAGCAGCAAAGAAAGGTGTTTCCCGATCACTGCTGTAATAAAGATTACGGCGATAGTCCGGCTCATCCCGGGTGAGCCATGTATAATAATACTGCCAGCGAATTTTCAGCTTACCTGCTTTCTGAATCACATGCTCACCACCAAATTGAGAAAAGAAAATTTGATTGCTTGCATAATAGAAAGCATTGGCTTTCACATATTCGAGTTCTCCAAGGGCAAAAGTGTATCCGCTTCGCAATGCGGTATAATCGGTGCTATTTGCAGAGAAGATGCTGTTGAGGAAAACCTTATTATTGGCATTGAGCTTAACAGAAAAATCAGCAAGCACACTGGTAAGTACGTTCCTTGAATAAATGCTGTCCTGATACTTATAAACTGTATCCGAGGCTGCCGATGGCTGCCCATAATAATCATAGCGATCCTGAGGCATAAACCTGCGTGTATCACTGTAGGTAACTGCAAATGTTCCACCTGCCTGCGGGTAGTTATTGCTTCCTGAATTAAATCCCGCAGTGAGTTGTACCTGAGGATTGAGCGGCATCGAGGCAACCTCATGATAACCCCAGGTATTTAGTAAGGTTTTTCCAGCCTCCGTTTTACCACCGGTACCGAGTTTAATAAATTCTGCATGGGAAGGAAAATCATCCGGCAGTGCCCTGGTGCCGCCATCAAAACCCAGCCAGTCTGTGCTGCTGCCCTGATAAGTCCTGTAGGGTTTAAAAGTGGAAATGGAATTGTAGCTCTCTCCGATTTTTAAAGCGATAAATTTCTGGTCAGGAATTTCTTTTGTATTGATTTGCACAAGGCCACCGCTAAAATCACCCGGAAGGTCTGGCGTGGCACTCTTTATAATGGTAATATTGTCAACCACCGCAGCAGGAAATATATCGAATGCAAATGCCTTTTTATCAGGCTCGCTGCTTGGAAGAATACACCCGTTGAGCATCGCCGAATTATACCGGTCACTCATGCCGCGAACTACCACAAACTTATTATCAACTATGGTTATACCGCTCACACGCTTGAGGACGTCACTTGTATTTTTATCAGGCGATCGCCTGATCATATCAGCACCGATGGCATCGCTCACTACCGCACTGTTCCGGCGTGCAATCAGCAGACTGCTGATATTTTCTTTATGAAGATCAGCGGTTATCACTACTTCCGTAAGCGTATTTGCTGTAGCCACACCGATCGTGCTGTTTAATTCAGTAACCTCATTATTCTTCACCTCAACTCCTGAAACCAGCTTGCCCTCATAACCAACGTATGAAATTTTAAGTGTATAGTTTCCGGCTGTTAGGCCCGTGATGGTGTACTTTCCATCCAGATCTGTTACTGCGCCAAGAGGAGAATTCTGCACTGCAACATTGGCCCCGATTAACGGCTCACTATTGTCAGCATCCGACACGATGCCGGATATGGTTTGTGCGGTAACCTGCATATGGAGTATGATGAGGAAAGCACAAAGCGGGAATAAGAAAAAGAGGCGCATTTTTTTGTTTGCAAAGTTACCGGGCTACCATGCGCTAAAGGGAATCGGTTGGTTAAGTTTAGGTTACTCTACAGTTAAGTTTAAGCAATGCCATAGTAAGATTCGCAGAAGCGATCTACGTTCGTGCCCCAAAGAAATCGGATTGAATAATGATTAACACGTCAATTCATGACGCTGAACCGAAAAAAGAATTAAATGCTAAAATTTACATACCCGATGACGAGCTCGCACGTATTCTTATATCAAATCAATACAAAGAAGTAAAATCATCAGTACAGGCCAGTCATGAGAATTTAACCGGCAGGAGAAACTTCGCCATTTTTAAAAAAAATATCACTTCCAGCACTCCGCACATTCTGTTCGAGAATAAAGCTATTCGGGAGAAAATGTTTCAGTTCTATGCGCGTACCATTGATGAAGAGCATTTGAGAACGATGCTGTGCTTTCATAAAATCTCGGGCAGTCTGGGTATCATGATTCGCAACAGGTTTAGAAATGACTGGAGCATTGAAACTGTGGCAAAATTTTTTACAGAGCTGCAGAGCGAAGAATCTGAGAGTAGCTCACGAATTTCACTTCCTCTGAGAAAAAGAATTATTGCCGCATATGAAAGCGTGGTGATTTAACTTCTATAAAAAAGCCGCCGCGATCATTCACATCGCGACGGCTAATAATAAACCAGATCAGTCTTTTACAAACTTGCTGATTCCCTGTTCGAGGGTTTGAGTATTTAATACCTGCACTGTATAAATCCCGGGAAGGATTGATGAAACATCGAACACAATACTATTCACCCCGGCAGTGAGAGTAAGTCTTGTTTCAGATATGATTTTTCCTGTTAAATCCATTACGTTAATCTTCACATCAGCGTACTGCTCACTTTGAATTCTAAACTGTATAGACTCCTTTGCAGGATTCGGAAAAACATCAGTTCCATACACATTTTCTGGGAGTGAGAAAATCCCGCTGATATAATTTGTATTTACAGGATCCCAGTTTGCCCATGTGCTTGTCCAGTCATTTACACCATCAAATGCGCCTTTGTAAGTCACCTGTTCAATGAAAGGATCATTCAGGGCAGCATGTGCAAAGCTTGCACTATAGAGAGCTGGTGATCCGCTCTGAGGCTGAAAGTCAGGATTATTAAGATTATAAGGATCAGTAAGCATCACACCTGCATTACCACTGTAGTAATTATTGTGCGCACCCGTTTTCAGCAAGTCAATAACGGAAGTTGCATCAGCCGGTGATGCAGTAACCACGTAATTTGATGCTGACTTGCTTGTGATGAGATTATGATCAATAAGGGTATCTGCTGAAACGTTATCCTGGGTAGCAGTTCCATCGATCAATAATCCTTCAGGCCAGCCCAAAAGAATTGAGTTGTAAATAAACTGGTGGCTGTTGCGGCGGAGATGAGCAGCCGCAATAAACAGTGAATTACTGGTGGTATCCGCACCGGCAATTGCATCTACATTGCAAAAAACAGGGCTTGTTTGCGGCTCATTGGTGGTTCCTGTAGGATCATTATCTGATTCAAATCCCTTAGACCCTGAAACATCCGCCACGTTCGGATCACGAAGGGATACTGCAAACTGGATATGACCAGCATACCCGTTATCAGTATCAAAGTCATCATCTAATCCACGGAATGAAATCAAATGCTTGCAGTTTACCGTTCCACCAAACCACTCATATGAATCATCATTCGAGTAGCTTACCTGGACATGATCAATAATAGTTCCATCACCTACACCACCGAGTGTAAGTCCATTGATTTCATTGTTGGGTGCAAACGCTATTCCTGCGAATTCAATACGCACATATTGCAGAACGCCTGAATTATCATTGGCATCCGGACAATCACCATTGCCACAATTGGGATTTGCACCGCCACCATACCGGGTATCGGGGTTTGCAACAATTCCCTCTATGTGACCGGTATCACCAGGCCAGTTTACAGGGGCATATCCTAAAAGTATCAATCCACCCCAGTCACCTCGCTTGCGTTCACCGGCAGGTTTTTCGGAAGTAAAAATGATTGGCTGACTAAT
>JBDSEA010000148.1:0-9244 GCA_039920305.1 Chitinophagales bacterium | reverse complement strand
AACTTTGCAGGAGTGGGTGGTGCAGATGATTCACGGAATGACATTGTGATAAGAGGAAATTCACCCGGAGGCGTGTTGTGGAAGATGGAAGGGATTGCGATTTTAAATCCGAATCATTTCAATATTCCCGGTACAACCGGAAGTCCGGTCACCATCCTCAACAATAAATTTTTGAGTAACTCTGATTTTTTCACCGGTGCTTTCCCTGCTGAATTCGGAAACACCATCAGTGGTGTCTTTGATTTATATCAGCGCAACGGTAACAATGAGAAATATGAGTTCAGTGCGCAACTGGGATTTCTTGGAACCGAAGCCATGGCTGAAGGTCCGTTTTTTCCAAAAGATTCCATTCGGAAAAATCATGGTGCCTCTTTTCTTGCTATCTACCGGTACTCCACGCTTCAGCTTTTCGATTTATTGAATATAGATATCGGAACGAATTCAATTCCCAGATACCAGGATGGATTTTTCAGATTGAATTTTCAATTAAAGAAGAATGCTTCTGTTGCATTATGGGGAATGGGTGGATTGAGCGATGTCGCCATTCTTATTAGCAACCAGAAAAAGGCCGAAGCAGATCTTTATGCGCAGAGTGACCGTGATCAGTATTTCAAATCAAACATGGGGGTTTCAGGTATTACTTACTCCAAAACTTTTTCTTCCGCCACATTTATGAAAGCCACCCTCGCTGTTCAAGGAAATTCAGTAACTGCACATCATGACCTGGTTTACCGACATGTTCTTAATGATGGAAATTATGTTCTTGATTCATTGCTGCCGATTCTGGATTATACGTTTAAGGAATCGAGAATCTCGGCTGCATGGCATATCAACCACAAATTCAATTCTCAATGGGTAATAACAGCGGGATTCACAGCGGATGCACTGGTGTATAATTACATCGATTCGACAAGAATCCTTGACACAACTTCAGGTTTTTATAATGATTATGAGACCCGCTGGATGAGCAGGGGCACCACCTATCTCCTTCAACCCTCCTTTCAATTCAAATACAAACCTACTGATCGCCTGACACTGAATTTTGGAGCACACGCGCAGTATTTAGAACTAAGCAACAGTATCTCCTCCTTTGAACCGCGCATCGGGATTCAATATGATGCGGGTCACAACCAGTTGATTGCTTTCGGAACGGGCCTGCATTCCCAGCAGCAGAATCTTTATCTATACTTCTATCGCCTTCAGGATTCCATGAATCATCCTTTGCCGCCCCATAATTTGAAAATGGATTTTACAAAGTCATTTCATCTTGCCGGCTCATACAGCAAACTTTTTGCCGGGCATTTCTACCTGAAGGCTGAAGTGTATTATCAGTACTTATTTAATGTGCCGGTGCAGAAAGATCAGTCTTCATTTTCACTCATCAACACAGGTGTGGGGTTCTCAAGGTTTTTCCCTGATACGCTGGTGAATAAGGGAAAGGGTTACAACTATGGAGCTGAGATTACACTCGAGAGGTATTTCTTCAGGCAATATTTCTTTATGATTACCGGAACACTTTTCAATTCAAGATACAAGGGAAGCGATGATGTGTGGCGCAATTCTGATTTTAATGCCCGGTACATATTAAATATCCTGGGAACAAAAGAGTTTACGATTGCAAAGAGGAATACCCTTGGTATCGGGGGGAAAATCACGTGGGAAGGCGGACACTGGTATGGCCATGTTGATACATTGCAAAGCAGTATTCAGAAGGAGGTAATCTATGACGACGCTACCCGCAACTCCCTGCAGTTTTCACCATACTTCCGTGCTGACTTGAAAATCAATTTCAAAATCAATGCGAAAAAAGTGGCACATGAAACCGGACTGGATGTGGTGAATGTATTCGATACGCAAAATATTCTGTCGCTTACATACATTCCCAATGATGATGACCTGTCGCGCAGTGTGATCCAGACAAACTACCAGCTCGGGAGGCTGCCGATCTTTTATTACAGGATTGATTTCTGAAATTTACGATCTCAGTTAGCTATGATGCCTGAGTGCACAATTCCATCCACTCAATTATTTTTTTCCTGCTTTCATCCGGTGATTCAATCATCCCCATATGACCGGTGCCGTTAAGAATACCTATTACAGAACACTCAGGCAGGTGGGTAAGCGGGAGGGTTTTTTCCGGGGGTATTACCTTATCGTCTTTTCCGATGATGAAAAGCACAGGTACTTTTGCATCATTCAGCACCCCGGTGGTATCTTGTCTTTTACCCATTGCAAGGGAGGCTTGTGCTATTCCTTCTGCAGTTGCTGCCGTGCCAAAGCGTACTTTCATTGCTGCAATCTCCTTTTCGTGAAAAGAAGAATATTGCTCTCCAAAAAGCTTGTGCAGCATGCCGGATACAAAGGAAGCTCCATCGCTCTTTCGTGCTGCCTCCGCAACCTCAATCCGGTTCTTCTTTTTTGCCTCATCATCAGCATAAGAAGTGGAATGGAGCAGGCCATAACCTTTGAGATACCCTGGAAAACGCTGAGCAAAATTCAGAACAATGTATCCGCCCATGGAGTGACCAAGCATCACACAAGAGGTGATCTTTTCCTCGTCAAGAATTGCTTTTAAGCCATCAGAATAATAGTCCATTGACAAATCCTGCTCAGGCAGTGAAGATTTCCCGAATCCGGCATTATCAGCCAGAATCACCCTATATTTTTCAGCAAGCGGTTTTACAAAATCATCCCAGGCTGTATGATCCATCGGAAATCCGTGAACGAAAACGATGGGAAATCCGGCACCTTCAACACTATAGCCAATCACTGCATTTCCTGATTGGATTGATTTTTCAACTTTCATTTAGTGAATGATTTGTTTGTAGAGATTAATTGAAATAATTATTTCCGATCGGGTATTATTCAAATTTAATTTAAGTATAACGGATCATTTATTCTTTCTAAAAGGGCACATTCCTCAAATTCGCAGCGGAAAGTTAATAATCTATCAATATTTTACTACATGATCATGTACTTGCAGTTTCAAAGCGTTCTTAACTGGTTTACACTCTGCTTTCATTCCGTTTTTCCACCGCTCCATCACCTTACCCTTTGGAATCATGATACATAAGACCGTTGCCATTTTGTTGTGCATCACCACAACTTTGAATTTACTTGCACAAAACAACCCCACCACTAATTCAGAATTTAAACCTACCATCACCTTCAGAGCCATGATGCAGGCACGCTTTGAAAGTTCGCTCACTGACAGCATTGATGTTGCGAGCGGAAAGATATCATCTTCTGCTGTGCGTGATAATTTCAGATTGCGGAGAGCTGAATTACGAAGCGACATTAAACTGAATGATCATTGGTCCGGTGTTATTCGTGTTCAAATTCCTGAATTGAAAGTTAGTCCTGCGAGTATCACAACCGGACGTACTCTTGAACTTGCCTATTTTCAATATGAATACAATGACAAATTTGGAATCCGTGGCGGGCACATGAGAATGCCATATGAGTTGGATGAATTGACCTACGCTGATGAACTTCGAATGATTGACCGCGGAACAACCAATAAACTTTTCGCTGGCAACAGTCTTGTTTCGTATCAGCCGGGATTGATGGTGTACGGAACATTCATGAAAAACAAAACTCCGCTTTCTTACTATGCGGGCATATTCAATGCAAGTGACCGAAGTCTTCCTTATGATGTGAACTCAGGGAAGAATGTTATCGGACGTTTGGAATTTACTCCAGTTAAGGGTTTGCGGTTAGCAGGTAATGTGGAATATGTTGCAGTGATAAAGAATAACAACGGCGCTTCTTACGGCGGCGATGTGAGTTACATTCGTGACATAACACAGAAATTAAACCTTACGCTTGAAGGAGAATACATTGCGGCACCCAACGTCAATCAATTCAACGCAGCAACGGATTCATTAAAAACGCTGAATAATTTTCCCATGACCGGTTATTTCGGACAAGCATTACTGAAAATAAAAAGCAATTCAAAGTGGTCCCGCATATTTGAAGCTGGTGGCAAATACGAACACACGGATCCGCTTACAAACGTTTCAGGAAATTTATCGCAGGCTTTTCACACTATCACAGGAGAAATTGGCTTTGATTTTCTCACCAATAACATGGCGCGATTGCAACTAAATGTGATCAGAACAATTTACGAACAACAATCTCTAACACAAACGAACAATACTTTTTTTGTAACGCAAATGCAGTTGAAGATTGGAGGATGATTAAATACACTCTGTGACATTCCGGGTACTTCATGAGAGATGTCTTAATCTTTTCAACGATGACACGCCCGCCCTTTCCCCCGACCCCTAAAGGGGAGGCCGTGCGCCGCAAAGTGCGAGGGCGGTTCTCCCTTCAGGGAGTTAGCGGGCGCAGCGAGAGAATGACAGTTTACGCTCTCTCTTTATTCCACTACATAATCATGCACTTGTGGCATCTGTTTACAAATAGTAATTTGACATTGGCTTGTTGAACCAATACACGAGTATGATTCTACATCCGCCTTATGATCCTTTTTCACCGCCTATATTTCCCCCCTTTTTCCCTCAAGGATTTCATTGTAGCATTCATCATTTCCTTTTTACCTGTTAAGACATGGGCACAAAACGATACGCTCTTCTTCTGGCACCACGACACACACGAAAAAATGACGAACAACAATGTGTCGGGTATCATTCAGGATAGTCTGGGGTATATGTGGTATGGAACACAGGAAGGTCTCAATAAATACGATGGTTACGGATTCAAGCCTTATCTCCATGATTCAAAAAATATCAACTCGCTTGCAAGTGATGATATTACCTGCATATCCACCCGCAGCGATGGAATCATCTGGATCGGAACTTCAGGGAAAGGATTGAATCAATACAATACTTATACAAACAAATGGGTCCTGTATCAGCACCGGACGAATGATATTAATTCAATCATACAGGATTCTATAACTTCAATATTTGCTGACAGCAGCGGATTGATCTGGATTGGAACTGCAAGTCAAGGCCTTCATTTAATAACTTTCAATGGTTCGTCCATTCAGAGTATAATGTTTCACCCGGATCCGGGATCAATTTGATGGCCATTGATAAAGATGATAATCTGTGGTTGGCCGATTGGGGAAATGATGATGGGCCCTTCAGCTCCGATAAAGGACTGACGAAATATACCATTAATTCTGGTACTTGGTACACTTATAATACTTCTAATTCCACACTTCCATACAATCAGATTTATTCTATTTCGACTGATACGAATAGCCATGTCTGGCTTGGTTATTTGGATGAATTCGGAATAGTTCCCACAGGTGCAATTACTGAATTTAATGGGAATAATATATGGCATAACTATACAGCAAACAATTCAGGTTTTATGGGGAATTGGTATTCTCAAATTCTTGTGGTAGATCATCAAAATAATGTTTGGTTCGTTTCTGATTCCGGGCTATTTAAATATGATGGGATAAGCTTTCAGCAGTATCATACTCCTTATGATAACATTTTTGGTATTCCTGATTTGCGGGTGGGAGCAGCAGAATCGGGCGGAATTATTTGGTTTGGAGGAACTGATGCAGCATCCAACATTGCCTTAATCAGATTCGATGGAGTAAACTGGACATCGTTTACATATTTGAATTCAGGATTTCCCTCATATTCCCCCATCCGGTATATCACCATTGATGAAAATAACATAAAATGGATTGGAACAGATGGTGGGGTGGTGAAATTGGAGGACGACTCTCTCTACACCGTCTACAACACTGCAAATTCCGGATTATCATCTAATCTTGTTTCATCTATCGCCATTGACCCATGGAATAACAAATGGATTTGCACTTATGACGGAGGATTATCCGCCTTTCGTGAAGGCGGTTTGGTTTTATCAAACTCAGACAACATTCTCACCTTCGATAATTCTTTCACCACTTATCCAACCCCCTTCAGTCAATCCGTTTATATCGATTACACTCTTTCAAAAAAGTCATTCGTTTCCCTCGAAGTTTTCAACCTCCTAGGGCATAAAGTGAAAACCATTTTGCAGAATGAAAATCAATCTGCAGGAAAACATCAAAATACTTTCAGCGGTGTTGGTGAAGGAATTTATTTTGTGAAGATGATTGTGGATGGAAAAGTTTTCTCCCAGAAAGTAATTTGTGAGAACTAATATTCATTAAACTCAAATCAATGTTATGAATGGAATTTCATTAAAGATAACCGCTCTTATCCTTCTTACCCTTTCCGGCTCCTCCGTATTTGCACAATGCACTGGCTGGGCTAATGGTGGAACGAACAGTTACGCATGGAACATCACCTTGGATAATGAAGATAACAGTTATACTGCCGGCAATTACCAGGGACCAGCCTTGATTGGAAACTTATCGCTTGCGGATACTGGTATTTTTGTGATCAAATATGATTCTCTGGGGCAATTGATCTGGACCAAAAATTTTCCGTGTAAAGATTATGGGGTTTTCGCTCCCATACATTTTTCAAACAACAGAATCTATCTCGGCTTTGGCTTTTATGACTCAGTTACTTTGGGGAATTACACGCTAACAGGCAATTCCACCTTTCCAAGTATTGCCGTGGCATGTCTTGATCCTGATGGGCAGGTGATGTGGGCAAGAACTTTTGCCTGTACTAATGCATCATTTCTTTATGCCCTGTGGAATAATTCTTCAGGCAGGGTTTTAATCTCGGGCAGATACAAAGGATCGCTTACAATGGATGGAGTAACTCTGGAGGGTCCTCCCGTATCCGGTTATTGTGTTTATCTCACCGAATTAGACCAGCAAACAGGTGATGTGATGTGGGCTAAATCTTCTGCAATTCAACCACTCATAAGCTTTGAGCGGGGATATATTATTCGCACAGATGCAGCTAATGATATTTTGCTTGGAGGTTATTACAAACATAAGATCACTTTTGACAATCTGACGCTGGATAATTCATCCAATGGAAGCTATACCTATGTTCCGTACATTGCCAAATTCGATAGCAGTGGAAATGCTGTGTGGCTAAAGGGTGGCACCGGTCCGGTTGGATATGCGAATGTATATGCATTAGAGACCGACGCTGAAAACAATGTTTACTTCAGTACCATATTTGACAGTACTGCAACCATTTTCGGTGTCCCCCTGGACAGCCACGATGGGAATATTGTAATTGGTAAATGCAGCAAATCGGGGGACTTGTTATGGCTTACGCAGGTAGGATCACATATTCCTGATACCACGAGTGTTTGTGTATCCCTCCATCTTAACAACGATAACACGCTCACTGCTTTCGGGTGGGGTTACTATCAGTTGATCTTTGATAACGATACGCTGAATTCAGCCGGAGCGAGTGATATCTTCGTTTGCAGTCTCGACACCCATGGAAACTATCTTTCTTCCTATATAACCGGTTACATTAACAGTGAAAGCTTTTATGATGCTGCCTTCGACGAAAACGATCACGCTTATATATCAGGGGTATACAGCGGCGATACTGCAACTCTTGGAAGTTTCGGATTGCACAATAATGCGGTTATAGATTCTTTTTATTTGGGAAATTCGTTTGTGTGGAAGAACTGTCCGCCGGGTTTATCCAATAACATGATAACTCACGATAGGGAAGTGGCATTCTCAGTATTTCCCAACCCGTTTAAAGAACATATATCCATCAATTTCTCACTCATAAATCAATCAGTTCTTTCTCTTCAGGTATTCAATCTCCTCGGACAAGAAGTGAAGACAATCTTAGAGAATGAAAAAGAAGCTGCCGGAGAGCATCAGTTTTCTTTTGCAACAAATGGTGAAGGAATTTATTTCGTGAATCTGAAGGTGGATGGGAAGGTCTTCCTGCAGAAAATTGTTCAGGTAAGATAGGATTTATTAAAAAAATATACCCTCAATCTAATACGGCATCCGCTTGTTCAGCAATAGTCAGGGGTACATGTAATGATTGTTATTCTTTTCTCAATCCCATTCTCTTTGCTATAAATAATGGTTAATAGAACAGGCAATATACCTGTGCCAAAAAGTAAAATGTTGCCAGTTCAATGTTTCAGCGGTCTTTTCTTTATCATTCCTCCTTTTGTATCCTTGATGCTATTCATTACGACAAAAGCGTTCGGGTCAATTTTTTCAATCTCTGTGCTGAGCTTGCTTATTTCAAGCCGGGTGATAACCGTGTAAATAATGTCAATTTCACCTGTGTGACCTTGTTTGCCAAACCCTCTCCTGCCTTTATAAACCGTTACGCCCCTGCCAAGATTCTCAATTATCATCTGCCTGATTTTTTCTGACTTAACTGAAATAATGGTTACTCCTGTATATTCTTCAATGCCTTCAATGATGAAGTCAAGTGTCTTGGAAGCAGCAAGGTAAGTAAGGATTGAATAAAGTGCTGTCTCAATTGAAAGAAAGTAAGCAGCAGAAGAAAAGATGAAGATGTTGATGATGATAATGATGTCACCAACAGTGGTCTTGAGTTTTCGGCTGATTAGAATGGCAAGAATTTCAGTGCCGTCAAGCACTGCACCACCTCTGACAGAAAATCCGATACCTGCCCCCAGAAAAAAACCACCAAAGACCGCAACCAGGAGCTTGTCATGTGTTACTTCAGGGAAATGAACTGTTGCAACGGTAATGGCAAGTCCTAAAATGGCAAGGCTCGCCTTGATGGCAAACTGTCTGCTGATCACATTGTATCCAAGAATCAGAAAAGGTATGTTTATGATAACAAGCAATATGGAAAGAGGTGTGGATGTCAATTGAGTTATGAGAAGTGAAATGCCTGTAGCTCCACCGTCAATAAATTTGTTGGGAAGAAGAAAGCTTTCAAGCCCAAAAGCGGCAGAGGCAATTCCGAGGGCGATAAGAAAAGTATCACGAAGAAGTGTAAAAAGGGTACCTCTTAATTTCCGGATACCCTTCGAAATCTGGAGCGTTGTGCTATCCTGCCTGCCCGCTAACTGCTTAGCCCTGCGACCAAGTACTATCTGATTGATTATTTGTTTCCACAATGGGTTCATCTGTTGTTTTTATACATGCGGCCGAATGTATCGAAAGGTATTTAACTTACTTATTTGCAACCTTATTTCCTGTGCTCCATTACATTTCTTTTCTATTTGTCGAATGCTTGCGCTTAAAGGTCTTGAATTGCTATCAAACCATATCTCACTTCCATATCTCAAAATTCTGGCTGATATGCTGCTCTGGATAAAACTTACCTATCATCATGGGAATTAAATCTATGAAAATAGAAAAGAAAGATAATAGACTCGCGCA
>JBDSEA010000147.1:0-21281 GCA_039920305.1 Chitinophagales bacterium | reverse complement strand
CCCGCATCCAGATAGCCAGGTGGTTGATTGCAGATGCCGATGTGAATTATTCAAAAAACAATCTGCTGAACAGTTTTCTTGGCAGCGAATTATCTTCTGATAATCTTGTGCCCCTCGCACCAACCTTAACTTCCACAGGGGGTTTGACTGCGCGCTTCGAAAAGGGCTTTGAAGCATCACTGCGTTATCGTTACATAAAAGACCGTCCGGCTAACGAAGCAAACACCGTTGTGGCTCAAGGATATACTGTTGTTGATGCAGTGGCCGACTATCATACCTCAAAATACAAGTTTGGAATAAGCATAGAGAATCTCTTGAATACTGAATGGAATGAAGCGCAGTTCGATACCGAATCACGATTGTTTAATGAGCCAGCTCCAGTAGATGAGTTGCACTTTACTCCGGGAACTCCTTTTGCTGCAAAGGGCAGTGTATCTGTTTTCTTTTAATAGTTTGGTAATAAGCTATATCCAAATAGCTGGTGGCTTAATTTTGTTACACAACTTTTATGAAGAAAAATTATCCTGCTCTGATCCTGCTTGCTATCCTCACAGGTTGCTCCATGGATGAATCCATTGCTCCCGACAGCTCCGGGTACCCGTTGGAAGTTTCAGCAATCATTAATAATAAATGCAGTACCACCGGGTGCCATACCACTTTTTCCAGTGCTGCTGCGGGCGGACTCGCGATGGAAACCTGGGATCAGTTATTTGAAGGAAGTAACAATGGTGCAGCCGCCATTGCTTTCCGGCCTGATCAAAGCTGGATAATTGGCTATACCAATACTGATTCTTCCAAGGGACCGATACTTACTCCCCGTATGCCTTATAATGATGAACCTCTTTCAGCAATTGAGTGGCAAACACTTTATGATTGGGTTAGTGCCGGTGCACCGAATGCACAGGGTACCGTTCCATTTTCAGGCGATGTGAACAGGAAAAAATTTTACGTAAGCAACCAGGGATGCGATCTTATCAGTGTATTTGATGCAGATTCGAAGGTTTGCATGCGTGCAATTGATGTAGGTCAAAATCCGGGAGCCGGTGATGTGCCTCACCAGATCAGGGTTTCAAACGATGGCCAATACTGGTACTGTGTTTTTGTAAATGGAACAGTGATTCAAAAGTACAGTGCAGCCGATGATTCATATCTGGGAAGTGTTGATATAGGAACCGGAAACTGGAACACGATGGCATTAACTCCGGATGGTAAATCTGCGTTTGCTGTTGACTGGAGTGATGCGGGAAAGATTGCATTCGCCGATATGGAAAATTTAAAATTCAATCAATATTATCAGGGATTCGCTTATCCTCATGGAAGCGTTATAAATCCTGCCGGGAACATTTTGTACGTGACTTCGCAGAGCGGAAATTATATTTACAAGATTGACATCAGCATTCCAGTTAATCCCCAGGTGGAACAGGTTGTATTAGTTCCCGGTCAATCAGCTAATAATTTTCCCGGTATCGAAGACCCACACGACATTATTTTTTCAGAGGATGGAAAGCAATACTTTGTAACCTGCCAGGCATCGAACAAGGTCCGAGTGATGGATGCGAATACTGATACTCTTGTAAGCGCCGTAAGCGTAAGCCAGTTTCCCCTGGAGATGGCAATTTCTGCACAGTATAATTTGCTGTTCGTTACCTGTGAGTATGAGCCAGGCGCTCAGCCAAAGACATTGGGCGCCGTAAGCATCATTGATCTCAATACCTTGCTTGTATTAAAAACCTTGCAGGATGGATTATATGAACCACATGGAGTTGGAGTGATGGATGAAGAGGGATATGTGGTGGTCTCCAGCCGGAATCTCGATATCATTGGTCCCGCGCCTCATCATGTCAGCGATTGCGGGGGAAGAAATGGGTTTCTTAAATTAATTGATCTGAATACCCTGGAATTTATTCCGGACTTCAAGTCAGAAGTAAGTGTGGATCCATACTCTATCGCAGTAAGATATTGAAATTCAATGAATTTAAAGAAGCATTTGCCCGGAATCATGTAATTCAAGCAGCCTTGAAAAATTTCATCTTCAATTGCCGCTGCATTAATGATTATTCCGTTACCGGTATCTCCAGATCAATCTCACCACTGGTTTCCGAAATGCTATAAGGAATGCCACCGCTCACACGCTCATTGGAAGAAGTATCCCAGCCTGTCATGAAAATAAAATAATCACCGCATTTAAGGTTCTCAAGATGTATATGATCCTCACCGGCTTCTCCTGCTACCACTAAATCATATTCGGCTGGATTGGAAGTAGTAACAAAACTGGTAGGAGGACTGAATTTAACAAAGGCGGAATCAGGATAGCCAGGCATAGCTTCACTGTAAATATGCAGGTTATGATGCTTCGGAAATGCTGCAATAGTGACTGCGCCACCAGTACCGGCAACACACTTATCATCCTTTCCACAGGATATATTGAGTAGGAGTAGGGCGGCGAATAATGCGATAAAAAAACTGGGTTGATTGTTCATTTGTAATTTCTATTGTAATATTCCTGAATCCTACAGCGCAGGATTGAATCTTGTAATAATTTTCAGGCCAGTGAAGTCCTGCGGGTTTACATTTTTACAAACTTGCCAATGGCTATCTGCTCCTCACTTTTTACTTCAATAAAATAAATTCCCTGGGGTAAAGAAGAAATATCCATCAGCAACTGTTTCTGATAAATGATCATTTCATTATGTACCAATCTTCCGCTTGTATTTCTCACTATAATTAAAACATTTTCATCCATTATGTCATTGAAAGATACCTGAACCGCATCATGAGCAAGACTTGGAATTATCGTGAGCGTTGATTTGATAATTTCAGGAATGCCGACCACGCTTCCAAAATTTGCTATCCAGAAATCCTTCTTCTTAGCAAGGTTTATGGGATGCTGAGAAGTATCCACACCATGGTTGCCGTTCACCTGGAGTGAATCGGAAGCAGTGTAACCCATCATTGCCAGCCGTCCTGTGGTGCTTATTGCAATTTCATTACAAACATCAGCAGCGGGACCACCATAAGTAGAATCCCAGATAATCGTTCCGTTTTCATCAATATTCATCAGCCAGTAATCATAGTTTCCATAATTCTGAGAGAGATCACCATTAGAGGATTGAGAATAACCGCTTACAAAAATCTGACCGAGCGGATCTTGTATTATGCCGGCGAGCTCATCAATTGAATCACCTCCATAGGCTTTCGACCACAGCAAATTCCCATTCTCGTCGAGCATCGCAAGTAATCCATCATCATAAAATTCATCACCATGCTTGCCTGTGATATCACCGTCAGCGGAAAAAGTATATCCCGAAATCAAATAGTTTTTGTTTGCGAGTTGCAGCACTTTGTAGAACCCATCCTGTCCCGTGCCACCGATGCATTTCTGCCATTGAAGATTGCCCAGGGCATCGGTCTTTATTACCCATCCATCGAAATCGGTACTGTGATTTCCTGCTACATCGCCATCGTTTGAAGCTGTAAACCCGGCCATAATAAATCCCCCATCAGCACATACATCAATGTCAAAGGCTTTCTCATATTGAGTACCGCCATAGCATTTTTGCCACTCAATGTTTCCTGATGCGTCAGTCTTTACAAGCCAGAAATCACTGTAGCCATGATTGAATGTTACATCGCCGCTGTTGCTGGATGAAGTACCTCCGCAAATTGCAAAACCCCCATCCCCTGTTTCCAGCATTGATCCGAAATCATCGTAGCCGCTGCCGCCATAGCATTTTTTCCATTGCATCTCATAGCTTGCATTCACCATTAAAATCCAGAAATTCAGATCAGTGAGGCTGCATACAACATCCACATCAGTGGAGCTGCTGCTGCCTGCAATAATTACATTGCCATCCTTGGTTTCAAATGTGGTGCGCGCCACATCACTTCCGGTTCCACCAAGATGAATTTTGTACAGGATGTTGGAGTCCGCATCAATTCTGGCAGCCCAGTAATCACAGGTTCCTCCATGCAGCGGTTCTGATTTTGGATAAATATCCCCATCACTTGAGCCGGAGCAGCCGCAAAAGATAAATCCACCATCAGAATAAGGTGCGATGCTGTAGCCAATATCATCAAGTGATCCACCGTAACAGTGCTGCCATACCAGGGGTGGCGCAAGATTTTGTGATCTGATATCTGAAGTAAATAAAAATACTGTGAACAATGTAAATATAAGGTGCAACCGCATAAAAAATCTTTGCGCAAAGTTACCTTAAACCCAAGGGCTATTCTCTCCCGGGCGTGCCTGAAATAAAAGCATTCCATCCCTGGGCAGTAATGGCATGCTCATTATTACTCCTCGTGATGAGCTTAGCACCATCATTTTGTGAGGTGATATTCCCAATTATAGTAATGTCAGGATGGTTTTTTACTTTTTCAAAATCCTTCTGATCAATGGTAAACAGTAATTCGTAATCTTCGCCTCCGTTAAGTGCGGCAGTAGTAGCATCCATATTAAATTTAAGGGCCTGCTGGTAAGATTCCTCTGCAATCGGAATTTTTTCCTCATACAATCTGCAACCGACTTTCGAAGCTTCACACAAATGAAGGATCTCAGAGCTTAATCCATCGCTGATGTCAATCATTGAAGTTGGTTTCATTTTTAATTCGCTGAAAATTTCAATAATGTCCTTTCTTGCATCAGGCTTTAACTGGCGGCCCACTATATAAGTCTGCCCCTCGAGATTGGGCTGAATACCGGGGCTCTCGAGGTAAATTCTTTTTTCGCGCTCCAGTAACTGCAAGCCGAGGTAGGCGCCTCCAAGATCACCGGAAACACAGAGCAGATCATGCTCTTTTGCACCGCTTCTCTTAACCAGATCTTCAGCCCTGCATTCTCCGATCGCCGTAATGCTGATAAATAATCCCCGCATAGAGGAAGTCGTATCACCACCTATAAGATCAACACCATACTTCCTGCACGCAAAATCAATTCCTTCATATAATTCATCAATTGCCTCCACTGAGAAGCGATTTGAAACGGCAATGGAAACCGTAATTTGCCTCGGGGTAGCATTCATTGCATATATATCGGATAGATTTACTACTACTGCCTTGTATCCGAGATGCTTGAGGGGAAAATACATAAGGTCGAAATGAATTCCCTCGGCAAGCAGATCCGTAGTAATGATGGTCTGCATTCCGCTTTCAAATTCTATTACAGCCGCATCATCGCCGGCACCAAGCCTGGTTGAAATGTTCTTTAATTGAATTTTTTCCAGAAGGTGATTAATTAAAACAAATTCCCCAAGGTCACTTATTTCTGATCTCCCGGCTTTTTCCATATTAAAATTTTTGCGAAGCTAAAGAATCGGGTGGCGAAATTGTTTTATGCATAAATGGTTTATTGCTTTGCGGTTTGTGTTAACCGGGTAATATGACTATCACTTATAAATACACACCACACCTTCTGCAGCAGGCACATGAACTTCATTACCGGAAGTTTTTTCCGCTTCGCGGGAAAATTATTTTGATACTTGGCTTGTTGTCGGCGTGGGCGGGGTTATTATTGCTTCTCATTAAAGGAGGCGGTAAAAATTTATGGTATAGTGTACCCCTGATCATATATGGCATCGTGGCGATCATCCTTCATTTCTATATTTCCAGAACCGTGGGGAAAAGAGCTTTCAAAAAATTGAAGCAATATCATGAGCCCTTTTCCATTTCTGCCGATGATGACGGATTAATTATTGAAATAAAAAACAAGCAATATGAAGTGCCATGGAACGGTTTAAAAAAAGCGCTGATGACAGATGATTTGATTTTGCTTTATCCAAACGATGCGGTGTTCTTCATTTTTCCCCGTGTAAATTTTTCAGCAAATGGATTCGATGAATTCCGGAACAAGGTGAAAGAAAATATAGAGAAGGTATTTTAATTTAAAATGGCGAATCTGATTCAATCAGAATTTTCATTTTATTCAGGAACAAATTTCCTGTTCAACCCCTGAAATTAATTAACAGTGCAACGATGCAGTATTTTCCTGTTAGTCCATACCGGTTTTCTCCCTTACTACTGTTCTCAGCCATTTCACCATTGAAAACATAATAACGCCTGCTATCATGGCAGCGATAAAAAGAATGAGGAAATAATTTTTCTTATCAGAGAACTGATCCCAGAAAGTTCCCATCAATCCGGCAATTTTACCTGCAATGGCATTCACGAGGAACCACGCACCCATCATGAGTGCTGTAAGGCGGGGGGGTGAAAGCTTGCTTACAAGCGATAAGCCGATGGGGCTGATGAGGAGCTCGCCAATCGTAAAAATCGCATAGGTGCTAACCAGCCAAAGCATGTGTGTTTTATCAAGATAAACATTAGTGCTCATAATGGCGAATACCATAAGCAGGGAAGACAATCCTGCAATAAACATCCCCATCCCGACTTTAGCCGGTGTTGAGGGCTCGCGCTTTTTTCTTCTTAGCCATCCAAAAAACATTACCGCAATCAATGGTGTAAACAGCACGATGAAAAACGGATTTACCGATTGATATATCTCTGGCGATATCAGTTTTTTCTCCTCACTCTTTTCAGGCCACTTATCCTTCGGCTGATTTTGTAAATAAGGATCGAGTGCCTGCATATTGAGCGCTTCACCAGCCTTTGTATCAGTAACGGCATCTGTCCTTTTTGCAAATAAACCCCTGCCAAGCGCCACACCATTTTCGTCAGTGAATGAAACAATGTAAATCAGAGAATCCTGATTGCCTGAAATCTTACTCATTACCATTGTTGAATCCATTCGCGTTCTCATATCAGGTGTTATTTTTCGCTGAACAAACCGATCATCAACAAGGGGCTGAGTAGTAGAATCAATGGTGACGGTCTGAAGCATCCCGAATGGCTTGGTCCATTTCACACCACTTTCGGGCATGTCACGGTTAGTATAAGTCTGCGCCCAGATCGTAAGCCCGGTACTGTTCTGATTATAAATAACCCAGAATACTATTGACACAGCAAAAAATGCAAGCAATGCACCAAGTCCGCGCTTATCTTCCTTTGAAGCCCTGAAAAGCAAGCCGAGGTAAAAAATGATGATGGGAATGCAGGCAAACATGAAGGCATCATTGGATTTTGTCCCCAGCAGCGAAATGCCGGTAAAACTGCTCAGATTCCAGCCTATTATTCCCGCGATAATGGCGGGAAGAAAAACAGAGCCAAAGATTTTACTGATCGGCATATCCTCTTTCTGAAGTGGTTTTTTCACATCCGCTCTTCTGATGTGCTCATCCTTTATGTTAGTCCCAAATATTACAAGCGCAATGAGCATACCTATACCTGCAGCGGCAAAAGCATATCCCCATCCATAATAATTGCGCAGGTAGGCCGCAACAAAATTGCAGAAGAATGCACCGATGTTGATGCCCATATAAAAAATTCCGTATGCTGCATCCTTTTTAACTTTCAGTTCATCAACGCTGTAAATATTTCCAAGCAATGTTGAAATGTTCGGCTTAAAAAATCCGTTGCCGACGATTATAAGCAGAAGGGATAGATACATTGCCGTTGTACCGGGCATCGCCAAACCAAGATATCCGAATGCCATCAGGGTGCCGCCCATAAGGATGGAGCGGCGGTAGCCGAGATAGCGGTCTGCAAGAAGTCCGCCTATAAACGGGGCCAGATAAACAAGGGCGATAAATGATCCAACAATGTCTGCAGCATTTGAGTTATCGAGCCCCTTTCCTCCATGGCCTGTGGGGTCAATGAGGTAAAGCAAAAAAATCCCGACCATCAGGTAATAGCCAAAACGTTCCCACATTTCAGTGAAGAACAGGATATACAGCGCGCGGGGGTGGCTTCTTTTAACTTCAATTGTATCCATTGCTGAGAGTTTGGGCAGGAAAGATAAATTGATTATAGCAATGGCAAAATTTCATTCGACAATCTTACCATCCATAAGTACATAACAGGGAGCCAACACACATAATTCATGCATCAAACAAACAGGATTACGTGTGTTTTTACCAATGAACAGCGCTTTAAATCTATGTAAGCCAGCACCCTGATTGCCATCCGTGCTGACCAAACCTGGTTTGCTTTTGCTCCAGTGGCACTTTTTATTGATTTATTTCCGGATTGAAATCTTATCACCTATAATCTTGAAAACCGAATAATCAGCTCACAAATTCTCTTTCAGCCAATCAACCATTCTTGAATATAAATAGAATCGGGTATTGCCGCCTGAAAGGTTGTGAGCCCTGTCAGGAAAAGTTAACTGATCGAATTTTACATTATGCTCATAAAGGGTGTTGATGAACCTGCCGGTATTTTGATAATGCACATTATCATCCGCCATGCCGGCAACAAGCAAAAGATTCCCTTTGATTTTATCAGCATAGGTTAGGGGAGCGCCATCATCGTAGCCCTCCTTATTTTGATGATTATCGCGCATGTAGCGCTCAGTGTAAATGCTGTCATAAAACCGCCAGTTAGTAACAGGGGCTACTGCAACAGCCGCTTTAAAAATATCTGATCCAAGGGAAATACACAGTAGAGAAAGATAACCGCCATAGCTCCATCCGAAAATTCCAATGCGGGTTGCATCTGCGAAGGGCAGCGATCCGAGATATTTTGCTGCTGCAATCTGATCAATTGGCTCGTACTTCCCGAGATGCAGGTAGGTCATTTTTTTGAATTCCTCTCCACGCGCTCCTGTACCGCGATTGTCAACGCAGGCAACTATGTAATCTTCATGCGCAAGGTATTCGAAGAACAAAAAATTATTTCCACCCCATGCATCAGTCACCTGCTGTGAGTTAGGCCCTCCATAGGCAAACATGAATATGGGATATTTTTTTGCCTCATCAAAATTTTGTGGCTTGATCATGTACCCGTTCAATGATATCCCTTCATTGGTGGTGAAGGAAAAAAATTCTTTCCTGGCTAACTGATAACCGCTAAGCTTTGCAGCGAGAACAGAATTATCTTCAAGCAAGCGTATGAATTTTCCTTTAGCATCATATAATTTGTAATCAGGCGGCTTGTTCGCATCAGAATGAGTAACCATCATATAAGTAAACACATCATTGAAGGTGGCATCATTCCATCCTGAATCACGGGTCAATTGCTTCTTGTTTTTACCATCCATGGAAATCGCATAAACATACCGCTGCAGCGGAGAAACTTCCGCCGACTGATAATAAATGAGTCCTCTTTTTTCATCAACCCCGTAGAATTTTGTGACATCATAATTTCCGGATGTAACCGGGGTTAATTTCCCATCTGATACATTACCGATATAGATATGATTGTATCCGCTCATTTCACTGGTCCAGATAAAATTTTTGTTGCTGTTAAAGAAGCTAAGGTTATCGTGAACATCAATATACCTCTTGTTTTCTTCAATGAGCATAACCTTTACTTTTCCTGAAGCAGCATCAGCCAGAAGTAATTCAAGCTTATTCTGAAGGCGATTCATCCTGAATATACAAAGCTGGTTCTCATTCTGAGTCCACCTGATGCGCGGAATGTATTGATCGCTCTCATTTCCAATCTCAACTCTTATAGTCTTTTTCGTGTCAAGATGGTAAATGAAAATGGACACCACAGAATTCTTTTCACCAACCTTTGGATACTTATAGGTATAGTTCTCGGGATAATTATCTTTCTCTGAATGAGTTCTGGCACTGAAAAATTGAAGTGTATACTGCGGCACCTCCGTTTCATCAAAGCGGTAATATGCTATGTTCTTTCCATCGGGCGACCACTGATAAGCCTGCGTGAACGAGAATTCTTCCTCATAAACCCAGTCACAAACGCCATTGATTATGAAGTTTTTCTTCCCATCCTTAGTGATTTGATCCTCACCGTCCGTTGTAAGATTTCTAAGAATAATGTTATTACCCCTGACATATGCAACGTGATCTCCATCCGGAGAAAATGTGGCAGCTTGTTGCTTGCCATCTGAAGAAATCCTTAAAAACCGCTTATTCCTGCGATCATAGACAAAGTTATTACTGAGAGACGAACGCCGGTAAACTTTTTCTGTTTCTGTAGTGAATAGAATTTTTGATTCATCCATGCTAAGTGAAAATCCATCAGGTTTTACTGGCAGCGGGGAATCAGATAATAAAAGCTCTTTACCTTTTACAAGCGTATCTGTAACACTTCCGGTTATATAATCATGATTCAAATAATTTTTGTATCCCGTTTCATTAACTGTCGCTGTGATATAATGCGCTCCATCCTTCATGGCTCTAAAGCCTTCAACGGATTTTGCTGTGACCGAATTTTTCAGCCATATATCTTCAAGTGTAAGTTTATTTTGCGCAGAAGCAAATCCTGCTGAGAAAATGAACAGAAATAGGGTTCCGGGAAATTTCATTTGCAAAACTTTAAAACAAAAATAATTTGTCACATCACTTCCTGCTGAAATTTTCTAAGTTCAAGCAATATCTGATTTAATACTCCTGCTCTCAATTGCTTTCCACAGATGAATATTATTACCCAAAACATTTTCCTTTGTACTGTTTATTAATTTACATCATCTCAATAATGTTAAAATTCAGCTATTCAATCAGTAATTTTTAATCCTTCACAATTTAATTCCATGCCATCAGCAAGAACTGTTTTCCATTGCCAGAACTGCGGAGCTCAATCCGGCAAGTGGATTGGCAAATGTCCTTCCTGCGGCGAATGGAATACCTATGTTGAAGAAATAATTGTAAAAGAAAAGAAACCTGTAGCATGGAGAAGACACGAACGAACCAGGCGTGAAACCCGGCCTCAGAAAATTTCAGAGATAGAGCCTTCCAGGCAACCGCGGCTTGTTACACCTGATGAGGAATTTAACCGTGTGCTCGGAGGTGGAATTGTAGCAGGTTCTGTAGTATTAATAGGCGGCGAGCCCGGCTTTGGAAAATCCACCCTGATGCTGCAACTTTCATTGCTGCTCAGAGAGCACACAATCCTTTATATTTCAGGGGAAGAAAGCGAGCAGCAGACTAAGATGCGGGCGGAAAGGCTGCAGCAGCTTAATGACCAGTGCTATATCCTTACTGATACCAACACGGAAAGCATCTTTGCTCACATTGCCGCAATTGATCCGGATGTCCTTATAATTGATTCGATACAAACCATGCAGACGCCGTCAATTGATGCTACGGCGGGAAGCATTTCGCAGGTGCGTGAATGCACCTCAGAATTTATTCAGTACGCCAAGGAATCCGGTGTCCCGGTTTTTCTGATTGGTCATATTACCAAGGAAGGAACGCTTGCAGGTCCAAAGGTTTTAGAGCACATGGTTGATACTGTCCTGCAGCTTGAAGGTGACCGCCACTATACCTATCGCATCCTGCGCACCCTCAAAAATCGTTATGGCTCGGCATCTGAGCTGGGCATCTATGAATTAACGAGTGAAGGAATGCGGCAGGTAAAAAACCCGTCAGAGCTGCTGATCACTCAACGCGATGAGCAGGTAAGTGGTATTGCAATCGCCTCAATGCTTGAAGGTATTCGTCCAATGCTGATTGAAACCCAGGCACTCGTGACCCCGTTTATTTATGGAACTCCACAGCGCTCATCAACCGGGTTTGATCCCAGGCGGTTGAACATGCTGCTCGCAGTGCTGGAAAAGCGGTGTGGTTTTCATTTTGGTGTAAAGGATGTCTTCTTTAATATCGCCGGAGGCTTGCGGGTTGAAGATCCTGCTATTGATCTGGCAGTAGTGGCAGCATTGATTTCATCATTTGAAGATGCGCCCATTCCGGCAGGCGTTTGCTTCAGTGGTGAGGTAGGCTTATCCGGCGAAATTCGGGCAGTCACCCGAATAGAGCAGCGGATAAGTGAGGCTGATAAGCTCGGATTCGGAAAAATATTTGTTTCCAAATATAACAAGAAGGGTTTGGATGTCACTAAAAATAAAATTGAAGTGCACTGGGTTGGAAAGGTAGATGAGCTTATTAATGTACTGGTGTGATGATTGTATTGAATAATAATGAGTAGCTGATCACAGTCAGAATGCTCACATTGGTTCAGAGGTATAGAGGAAGTCTGAATTGAGTTGTATAAGCAAAAGAGATAATGATTATCTATTTTTGATTTTCATATTGTATGAGGAAGTAGTAATGAAAAAACAAAAAAATCTTAGCGGGGAAGGGGAAGAAGCAATACCCCCGGTTTCGCCTCTTGAAACTGAAGAGAGTCTGGACAGATCTTCACAAAAAGAGACAATGGATTCTGAAGAATTATCCGGCGAAGACTTTGTTGTTACGGATTCAAAAAAAGAACGTGATCCTGAATTTTCAACAGAAGAAATTTCTTTGGAAAATGAAGTTGTTGATGATTCACCAGCATCCCCGGTTGAAAATATTTCTGCAGAACCTCCCTCATCCTTAAAAGAAGAAATACCGGAACCAGAATATTTTTCTGAAAAAACCGAACCCGCTTCGGAAGAGAAGGACGAGGGTAAAGAACTGGTTTTTGAAAAAAATGAAATTCCGGCTGAAGACATAAGTGCTGATACCGATAATACGGGTGAGCTGAACGATAATTCCTCCTTCATACGCCAGCAGATTGACAACCTAATGCGGCTCCGGGATGAGCACAACTTCACTGATTTCTGGTTTTATGTTAAAGAACTGAATAAAACCATTTTCACATTGCGGGGAATCCCCAAGGAAGATCGTATCAAATTCAAGGATCGTATAGGGGAACTATGCAATGATACCAGGATATTGCAGGAAGAGCAGAAAACAAAAATTACTAAAACCTCGCATTTAAAACTGGAGCGTATTCAGGAAATCGTGCAGGAAGCGTTGAGCTATGGAATGACCCATGAGGAACTGGAAAAATCATTTTTTAAGATTGAAGAAGCAAATAAATTTTTAAGGGAGGGAAAAGTTCAATCACCTGAAGGTATAGAATCCCTTGAAATGAGCCGGGAGCATCGTGAACAGGCTAAGGAGATAATCAAATCAGGGAAAGATAAAATTTTTGACCGTAAACGGGAAATCCGTGATGCCAATTTTAAGATAGTTACAGAGCGGCTTACAGCAATCTCTGATTCATTGCTTTCCAGCGGACGGGCACAAAAAGTTTTTGAAGGGGTGAAAAACCTCAGGAATGAAATGAGGAGCATGAATCTCGATCGCGCACAATTGCGGGAAATTGATAACGTGATTGAAACACTTTGGAAAAAGGCAAGGGAAAAAGCAACCACCGGAAGAGTGCATGAAGCTAAGAATCAGATCTCCGGCCTTGAGGATCTGGCGCGTCGCAAGGAATCCTTTATTAAAACACTCGACAAAGAAATAAAGGACCTCAATATCAAATGGAGTTCTGTTCAAAATGATTTCTTCAAAAACCGCGTAAATGAATGGATTGAAGAAAAGAAGGAAAAGATGGAGACCACCAGAAAAGAAATTGAAAGCACACGTGAGAAAATAAAATTCCTTACCGAGCAGATGCAGCGCTCTAATCCCACTTAATCTGTTATCCAAAAAGGGAAATCAGAGAATGATGTCAGCGCAATTATCACAGGAATCATCTGCATATCTAATTTGACTCTATGAATTATTCTTTGATTAAAACCTTTGGTGAACTTAAAAAAAGCGGCTACAAAACAAGAATGCTGAAAACTGAGTTGCGTGAAAATCTCATCGCATCACTTAAAGACAGGCGGAATGTATTTGAGGGTATCCAGGGATATGATGATTCTGTGATTCCCCATTTACAATCAGCAATTCTTTCACGTCATAACATCATCTTCCTTGGTTTGAGGGGGCAGGCAAAAACCCGGCTTGCGCGGTTGATGGTGAATCTTCTGGATGAATATATACCAGTGGTTGCCGGATCAGAAATGAATGATGACCCCTTTGCCCCGATTTCAAGATTCGCTCTTGATACACTTCGCGAAATGGGTGATGAAACGCGCATAGGATGGCTGCACCGGGATGAGCGCTATGCAGAAAAACTTGCGACACCTGATGTGTCAGTAGCTGATCTTATCGGTGATGTGGACCCCATCAAAGCTGCTTCACTCAAGCTTCCTTACAGTGATGAGCGGGTGATTCATTACGGTATTATTCCGCGATCCCATCGTTGCATTTTTGTGATCAATGAATTGCCTGATCTCCAGGCACGAATCCAGGTTTCACTGTTCAACATTTTACAGGAAGGCGATATTCAGATTCGCGGATTCAAGATGCGGCTGCCACTTGATATAGAGTTTGTATTTACAGCCAATCCTGAAGATTATACCAATCGTGGTTCTATTGTAACGCCGCTCAAAGATCGCATTGATAGCCAGATCCTAACTCATTATCCGAAAAGCATTTCAACTGCAAGAAAAATAACCGAGCAGGAAGCTGAAATCTCCGCAGCGCAATCAGAATCGATCATGATACCATCACTCATGCGCGACCTGATTGAGCATATTGCGATGGAAGCCCGGGCAAGTGATTATGTGGACAAAAAGAGCGGAGTTTCTACCCGGCTTACCATCAGCGCTCTTGAAAATCTTTACAGTACCATTGAGCGCAGAATGCTAACGAACAATGAATCAAAAGGAAATGCGAGAGTAAGTGATATCTATGGCATTCTCCCCTCCATTACCGGCAAGGTGGAGCTGGTGTATGAAGGCGAGGTTGAAGGAATGGCAGGCGTTGCCACCCTGCTGATTGGTAAAGCCATCCGTAAAATGTTTTCAGAGATATTTCCAAATCCTGAGAAGACAAAAAAATCAAAAACCTCCCGTGAAGGCAGGGATAAGCCGAGCCCATATGCAGAAATTGTGAACTGGTTTAATGAAGGTAATACCGTTGACATTCTACAGAACTGCTCCATACCGGATTATGAAAAACAATTACTTGCAGTAACGGGCTTGCAGGAGCTTGTGAAATCCTTTTTTCCGAAATCCCCGAAGCAGGAACAGCTCTTCATGATGGAATTCAGCCTGCATGGTCTTTCAGAATTTTCACAGCTTAGCAAACACAAGCTCGAAACAGGAATACAGTTTAAGGATCTCCTAGGCAGCATGATGAATCTCGGAAGTTCAGAGGAAGATGGTGATGAAAGTCAGTTTAATTGATATCAATAAACTCACGGTTTAGATCTTAACCGGTTCCCGGAAAATATCTGGTATTTGCAGGATAACTTTTACTTGCCCTTTTTATGATGCAAGCAGGTGATGAGCCTCTGTTTTATTGTGCCTCCACACTTCAGCCTTGATTTCTTCCTTTTTTCCCCAAAAAAATATTCTTAGCATTTGGAGGATAACTTTTACTGGATTACTTTTGTTTAATGTTTTTGATAAAATATTAAACAGTGACACGTTATTCCATATACGACCTTGAAAAACTTTCAGGAATTAAATCCCATACCATAAGGATATGGGAGAAGAGGTATGGAATATTAAAACCCCTGAGAACAAATACAAACATCCGCTACTATTCCAATGATGACTTGAAGAGGATATTGAACATAAGTGTTCTTTCACAGAGCGGAATTAAAATCTCGGTAATCAGTAAATTAAGTGAGCAGCAGATCCATCTGGAAATAGTCAGGCTCCTCGGCAAAACAGATCATGAGCCTGTTGTTTATAAAACCTACATGCATTTCATGCAGGCTGCGGCCCTGCAGTATGATGAAAACGAATTTGAAAAAAACTGGATAAAATGTGTGAAGCATCTCAATTTGCATATTACCATGACGCGAGTGATTTATCCGCTACTTAAAAGTGTTGGATTAATGTGGAGTGTTGATCAGATGAATCCGGCACAAGAACATTTTCTCTCCTGTCTGATAGAAAAAAAATTGATGGTTGCCACAAATGAGCTTGGTTGCCCCAATGAGAAAAAGGGAAAATACCTGCTTTTTCTTCACGAGGAGGAAGACCATAGTATTCCTTTGCTGTTCTCAAATTATGTATTGCGCTCACATGGCTTTAAAACCATTTATCTGGGTTCCCGTGTACCGTTAATAAATCTGGTGGAAGTAATTACTTCCACCAACCCCTCGCACCTGTTAACATTCTTTATTACAAAACAGCCCCACGAGTTTTTCGCAGAGTACCTCTCGAAGGTGAAAAGAATTTCTTTTTCAAAAACTATTCTAATCGGAGGCAATCCCGGTTACGTGAGTGATCTCAGGCTTTCGCCCATGATAAAATGTATTGATTCAATCGTAGAATTTGAAAAGTATTTAATTAAAGACACCCAAAAACCTGTTAAACAAAAAATCAAAAAACTCCATGCTGGTTAAAAAAGTAGCAATCATCGGGGCAGGTTATTCAGGGTTAGCCGCTTCAGCTATCCTGAGTGCCGCAGGATATGATGTCACTGTTTTTGAAAAAAATAATCAGGCAGGTGGCAGGGCACGATCGTTTAGCGATCAGGGATTCACCTTCGACATGGGGCCAAGCTGGTACTGGATGCCAGATGTGTTCGAGTCATTCTATGGTCGCTTCGGCAAATGTGCTAAGGATTTTTATGATCTGAAACGATTGTCCCCGTCATTCGCAATCCATTACTCTGAAGGTGATTGCATGCATGTGCCATCATCTGTCAAAATGATCTGTGAGCTGTTTGAAAAAACGGAGGAGGGTGCAGGAAACAAGCTCAAGGAATTTTTGAGCGAGGCGGGAGAAAAGTACCGTATTGCCATCAGTGACAAACTGGTTTTCAAGCCATCCCTTTCATGGAAGGAATACATTGAGCTTGCCGGAAAAAGAAATACATGGCAGTTGCAGCTTTTTTCCTCTTTTCATAAACACGTTCGGAGATTTTTCCGGCACCCGAGGCTGATAGCGCTTATGGAATTTCCCGTTTTATTTCTTGGTGCGCTGCCCGTACAGACACCTGCATTGTACAGCCTGATGAATTATGCAGGCCTTTCACTGGGCACCTGGTATCCTATGGGAGGAATGTATAAAACAATTGAAGCTATGACGGATCTTGCGATTTCAAACGGCGTTAAAATTCGCTGTAACAGTGAAGTTAATAGCATTGATTGCCGAAAGGGGAAAGTAAAAGGATTATCAGTAAAAGGTGAATATCACAGGGCAGATGCAATAATAGCTTCTGCTGATTATCATCATATTGAGCAAACATTGCTACCGGAAGAATTCCGCATGTACTCACCGAAATACTGGAATTCAAGAAAGATGTCACCTTCTGCTCTCATTTTCTTTGTGGGAGTAAATCGAAAGCTGAAGAATCTCCTTCATCACAATCTGTTTTTTGATACTGATTTTTCAACTCATGCGAAGGAGATATATGTGAAATCAGCTTACCCAACCGCTCCGCTTTTTTATGTTTCATGCCCTTCGCAAACTGATCCTGTTGTTGCGCCGGAAGGAAAGGAAAATCTTTTTATCCTGATCCCTATTGCTTCAGGGTTAAATGATGATGAGGAAACCCGGTCATATTATTTCGATCTGGTTATGAAGCGCCTTGAAAATATTACTGGCAATGATTTCCGGAATGATATCGAAGTGCAAAAAAGCTATTCCCTTAATGAATTTAAAGCGGATTATCACGCGTTCAAGGGAAATGCTTACGGCCTGGCAAATACGTTTTTACAAACTGCATTCCTCAAGCCAAAGATGCAAAACCGTAAATTGAAGAATCTTTTTTATGCCGGCCAGCTTACTGTTCCCGGCCCGGGCGTACCGCCTTCCATCATCAGCGGGCAAATTGCAGCCGCAGAGGTGATAAAATATTTAAACTGATTTATACTATGAAAGAAATGTTTGACGGGATATCCTACAGCTGCAGTAAACTGATTACCAAAACTTACAGCACCAGCTTTGCTGCCGGAATTTTTTTTCTGGATAAGCGGTTGCATCGGCCTTTGTATTCGGTATATGCATTTGTCAGGTTAGCCGATGAAATTGTGGATTCATTCGAAGGCTATGATAAAAAAGTTTTGCTTGAAAGATTCCGCAACGATACTGCTCATGCCATAGCCAGCAAGATCAGCCTGAATCCTGTACTCAATTTATTTCAAAAGAGCGTGCACACCTATAAAATAGACAATGATCTGATTGAGACATTTCTAAACAGCATGGAAATGGACTTAAAGCAACATGACTATTCCCGATATGATTTCGATCAATACATACTCGGCTCTGCAGAAGTAGTTGGGTTGATGTGCCTGCGCGTGTTCACTGAAAACAATGATGAGCTGTATCAGCATCTGAAACCTATGGCGATGAAACTGGGTGCGGCTTTTCAGAAGGTGAATTTCCTGCGGGATATGCAGGATGATTACAAGGTACTGAACAGGATGTACTTCCCTCAAATCAATTTTAATTCCTTTAGTGAGAAAGACAAAGCGGCGATAGAAAATGAAATCAGGAATGATTTCAGCGAAGCCCTGGATGGTATTAAACTGCTGCCACCTTCCTCAAGACTCGGGGTCTATATTGCCTATCGCTATTACAAGGCATTGCTTTCAAAGATCAGCAGGCTAAGCGCTAATAGAATAAAAGAGGAAAGGGTAAGGGTGGGCAATGACAAAAAATTCAGGCTCATGATCCACTCCTGCCTGCAGCATCACTTAAACCTGATATGAAGAACCTGATCTCATTAATCCTTATATTTTCTCATCAAATTTTATCTGCACAAAACATGAATGCCCCGTCTCTACGCTTAATGTACTATCACGCATCTCAAAATTCCAGGGATGCTGACAAACTTTACGATCTTGTTAAGAATTCAGATAGTACCATGCCGGTATTGCTCGGATACAAAGCCATGGCAGAGATCATGAAGTGTTATCATTCTTTCAATCCCGTTAACAAACTCACCTATTTTTACAAAGGAAAATCTGATCTTGATAATGCAATTTTATCGGCACCTGATAATATTGAATTGAGATATCTCCGCATTACTGTACAAACGAATGCGCCTGTTTTTTTGAACTACCGCAATCAAATTCCAGAGGACATGCAACGGCTTATTCAGCAACTCAGGGTTCACAATACTGATGCAGAATTAAATTCTATGATCAGAAAATATATGTTGAATTGCGGCTGCTGCAGCGAAAACGAAAAAGAATTCTTTAAAACACTACGTTAAGATATGGTTCCAATATTCTTGATTGTAATATCATTTTTATCAATGGAAGCAGTCGCCTGGTTATCACACCGCTATATCATGCATGGATTACTTTGGATTTTACACAAGGATCATCATCAAAAGAATCAGGATGTCATTTTGGAAAAGAATGATTTATTTTTTTTGTTTTTTGCTATTCCTGGTATCATTATGATTTTTTTTGGTACTGCTTCAGGTATAAACTCCATCTGCCTGTGGCCTGGCATTGGCATTACACTATATGGCGCCACCTATTTTATGGTTCACGATGTATTTATTCATCAGCGAATAAATTTTTTGAAGAAAGCTGACAATTTTTATTTAAGGGCTATCCGCAAGGCTCACAAAATGCATCATAAGCACCTGGATCGGTTTGATGGTGAATGCTTCGGTATGCTGCTGGTTCCGTGGAAATATTTTAAGGAAGCATTAAAGCAGAAGAGATGAAGTATACTTATCTTGTTATTGATGCGGCATCCTTCATCATTCCCTTTCTTTTTACTTTTCATTCCCGTATCCGGTTTCATAAAAGATGGAAATGGTTCTTACCCGCTCTGACTGTTGTTGCCCTTTTTTTTTGCTGCTGGGATTCCCTCTTTGTTTATTGGGGTGTTTGGGGATTCAATGAGCGCTATATATCGGGTATTAAAATTTTCAACCTGCCCATAGAAGAAATACTTTTCTTTTTCTGTATTCCTTATGCATGCACCTTCAGCTATCATTGCTTCAGTTTCCTTTTGCCCCGCGTTACTTCCAGCTGGCCGTCAGGTATTATTGCGTACACACTGATTTTTTTCTTAATTGCCGGAATGTTTCTATGGATCAACCAGCTTTACCCCTTTATCACTTTCCTTCTTCTTACTGCAATTCTTCTTCTTACTGCAAAAGAAAAATATCTCGCTGTTTTTTTTTTAACCTGCCTGATCATGGTTATTCCTTTTTTATTTGTCAATGGGCTGCTTACAGGAACCGGACTGGATGAACCTGTTGTGATTTACAATTCGAATGAAATAACCGGCATACGATTCTTTACAATTCCTCTTGAGGATTTTTTCTTCGGAATGCTAATGATGCTAATGAATGTGGCTGGAATGGAATTTCTGCAGAAAAATTATCCGGCTCATGAGTAAGCCACTCATTTTGTTTTTTCCTTTTCCGCTGCTTTCGCATTATTCCCGGTGCGTTATAGTTGCAAACTCAATTCGCAATGAATTTGAAATCCAATTCAGTTACGATGCAAAATTCGATCATCTCATAAGGAAAGCAGGCTACGGGAGCTTTAATTGTGAGAATTTCGATTCACAAATTGTGTTGAATGATTCAAAAAAATTTTCTTTCCAATGGATTAACGAGGTCAGTCTGAAGAAAATTTTTCTAAGCCAGGTTGATTGCATCTCAAGACTTAAGCCGCAGCTGGTGACCGGCGATGCAGCTTTCACTTTAAAGATGGCTGCCGAAAAATGCAATGTGAAAATGATTGCGCTTATTAACGGCTATATGTCACAGTATTACAGGCTGACAAGAAAAATACCACGAATGCATCCCGCCAATCGTTATGCAGAAAAAGTTCCTGAACCTTTTTTCGACCGTATTACAGCATTCATGGAAAATCTCGCATTCAAAAAAGTGCATCGTCCTTTTAACATCATAAGAAGGGAATCCGGACTTCAATCCAAAAAGAATTATCTGGATGAGCTTACCGGCGACTTCACATTTATCTGCGATTTACCAGAGTTTTTTCCGCAAAATAAACTTCCGGAGCATTATTGTGTTCTTGGCCCTTTGTTTTATCAATCAGATGAAAATCAAACCGAAATGGTTTCGTATCCCGACTCCGGTAAGCCTGTTATACTTGTTTCACTGGGCAGTTCCGGAAACTGGGAGTCTTTACAATTGCTTTGTTCAGATAAATTTTATGGTTTTAATATCATTACTTCCGGTGATGAATTCAAAATATTAAAAGGCCCACACATCACCGGTAAAATATTTCTGAACCATCATTCTATTTTACCTTTTGCAAAAGTAATGATCTGCCATGGCGGTAATGGTACAATTTATCAGGCGCTGGCACATGGTGTTCCGGTTCTTGGAATCACCAGCATGTTTGAGCAGGAATGGAACATGCAGCAGGTGAAACAACTCGGCCTAGGTGAATCTGTTAATGATCTTACAGGGGATGAGCTTCTCCGAAAGATTGAATACTGGATTGATCATAAACCGAAAATTAATTTTGTGCAGGAG
>JBDSEA010000146.1:0-20639 GCA_039920305.1 Chitinophagales bacterium | reverse complement strand
CTTTCTAGAGCCGATGCTATTAATGAACAGGGGGCTACTAACAATTTCGGATTCAGGTTTTCTACATTGCCGTCCTCAATTGCAAATCCCGCGTTAATAAATAACTTTTCTAATGTTCATTGCGATTCTATTATCACTAATCAAAATAGCTGGACAAGAATTGAAGGAACTTTCATTGCTGATTCAGCTTATCAATACATTGCTCTTGGAAATTTTTATGATGATGTATTAACTGACACCGTCAATTGTGCGAGTGAAGCAATGTATTATGTAGATTTTATTTGTGTTTCAACGGATTCATTCTTATGTCTTTTTCCAACTTCAATTGAAACGATTAATAACAATTCTGGAATAAAGATTCATCCTAATCCGGTCAGTGAAATCTTGAAAATTGAAAACTTACCTACAGAAATGGGTTATTCCCTGATAAATATTTTGGGGCAGATTGAAAGAAAAGGAATACTGAAAGAGAAAGCAACTAAAGTTGACTTATCAAAAATAAAGGCAGGTATTTATATTCTTGTAATTGGTGATAATATGCGATTCAGAATTCTGATAACACACTAATTTTTCACAGTAACAATTCAAGATCATGAAAAAATTATTTAAATTCATTGTATGGGCACTAATGACAGTGTTCAGCATTTTTAAAGTTTATTCTCAAGCAGATGTTGCAGGAGGGCTCGGTCATGTATGGGTTTCAAATTATTGGTGTGGTTGGGACAATACTACGAGTCATCAATTTGATATAAAGAACGAAAACAATCAACCAATTAATTTTTATACCAATACTGGTGCAGGAAATTTTACTCCCCTTCGAATGACAATTACAGGAGGAGGAAATGTTGGCATTGGCAATTTTACTGCACCGAATTACTTATTGCACATTCACAATACCAGCACCAATTCTAATGTGTTTGCCCAGTTCACCAATGGCACTACAGGCTCTGGATCAACCAATGGTTTCAGAATAGGTTTAAATTCCACCAATAACAATCCGGAATTACGTGGCTATGATAGTCAGCCAATGACCTTCTTTACAAACAACGGAGAGAAAATGAGAATTACATCCAATGGTGATGTTGGAATAAACACTGCCACACCACAACGTAAGTTCGATGTTTCCGCAGCTAACATCCAGATGCGTTTAACCTATGATGCAACCCATTATACTGATATAAGCACTACCAGTGCCGGAAATCTTGTATTGCTACCTACCAATTTGCAGATGGGTGTTAATACTTCAACTCCCGGCAATACACTCGATGTAAATGGGGGTATTCGTATGAATTCACCAGCTACGTCCACATCAGATAACTTTATTGTACTTGCTACAAATGGAGATTTACTCAAGCGTAACATCGCTGCAAGCAACTTGGTTTTTAGCTGCACCGGCGGATTAACCACCAGCTACGTTCCAAGAATATCCAACGGCAACACCAAGGAAATTTGTACCGGACTTATTTGGGATGATGGTAGTAATGTTTCGATTGGCACTACTTCCGGTTTTTTGGGAAAGCTCGATGTATGGTCTACTGCTAATTCAGTTAACTCTCTATACGTAAAAGCCACAGGAACAAGCTCAACTGGTATTGCTGCCGTGGGTAAAACCTACGGTATATATTCTATAGCAAATGGCGCCTATGCCTTTGGAGGTTCCCCAATGGCAGCAGTTTATGGGACCGCAGATGGTACCAGCAATTCAGGAACCGGCCTTTCAGGTAATTACGGTGTCCAGGGAGCTATTTCGGCGGCGCAGTCAACTTCAGATAACTATGGCGTTGCAGGCAGATCAGAAATAAACTCCAGTGGAGGAACAATGAATAATTATGGAGTGTATGGAGTGGCCGGAAGTGGAAATAACAATTATGGAATTTATGGTAGTATTTCCGGCAATGCAGGTGGGTGGGCAGGATATTTTAGTGGGCAGGTTTACAGTCCATATGGCTCGTGGACACCTTCCGATGAAAATTTGAAATCCAACATTACAGATCTTACGGATGCTACGGATCTTCTTAATCAGCTTTCTCCTAAATCTTACACGTTTAACACAGATCAATATCCATCTATGAATCTGCCAATAGGTACACAGTATGGTGTGTTAGCTCAAGATGTCCAGTCAATATTTCCGCAATTTATCACTGATGCCCATCAACCGGCAGATTATAATGCTGATGGAACTTTGCTTCATGAAGCAGTTGACTTCAAGGTAATCAATTATCCTGGTTTCACGGGATTACTCCTTGCTTCAGTCAAGGAATTATCATCTAAGATTGATGACCTGCAATCACAGCTTGATGACTGTTGCGGATATGGCATGCAGTTGCGAGGCGACGGCTCATCAGATCAAACAATTGAACTTAAGAGTGCACTATCGCCATCTCTTGGTCAGTCGGTCCTCAACCCTCACTCAATACAGTCAACCATACCGTACTACGTTCCTGCAGAAAGCAACGAAGCGAAAATAATCTTCAAAGATCAGCTTGGCAGGGAAGTAAATGCTGTACATATTGTGGGCAGAGGTCAGGGCCAGCTAACTATAATGACATCACAGCTTGAAGATGGTATTTACATTTACTCACTTGTTGTGGATGGGAAAGTAGTAGATACAAAGAAGATGATTAAGCAACAATAAGCATTTATACAACAACGCAAAACGGCTCGCACAACTGCAAGTCGTTTTGCTTTTTTTCATGCATTGATGAATCTGTTCTCGCAGATATACTTCACTTACCGAACCAATTATGACTTTATGCAACTAAAAAGTTTTTTCTTAAAAAGGTTGTTCGCCTATCTTTAATTGTTTTTCGATGAATCTCTTTCATGAACATTATCTCTGAGCATCTCAATGACTTCTTCTCCCTCTTCTATCCCAGTTTGTGCTGTTCGTGCGGAAAGGCACTTGGCAGGGGTGAGGATGTGATCTGTACTTTCTGCCAGCATTATCTTCCCAAAACCAATTTTCATCTCAAGCGCGATAATGCCATTGAAAAGCATTTCTGGGGAAGGGTGGAAATATTCCGGGGCTCATCACAATATTATTTTCAGAAAGGAAGCCGTATTCAGCACCTCATCCATCAGCTCAAGTACAAGGGCAAAACAGAGGTTGGAATAAAGCTGGGTATGATCTATGGAACTGAATTGCGCCAGAGCAGCGACTATGACGATGTAGATGTGATTGTGCCCGTACCCCTGCATAAATCAAAAGAGCTGAGCAGGGGCTACAACCAGGTTGACTTATTCTGTACCGGGCTTTCCCGGGCCATGGAGGTTCCATGGGAAAAAAATAATCTGCAGCGGATGCGGGCTACTGAAACACAAACTCATAAAACCAGGTTCGAGCGGTGGGAAAATGTAGGCACCGTATTCGGGGTTAATGATGCTAAAAAATTTGAAGGCAGGCATGTACTCCTCACTGATGACGTAATCACAACCGGATCCACATTAGAGGCATGCGCCGGTGAACTCCTCGCGTTGGCCGGCACTACGGTGAGCATTGCTACCATTGCTTATGCGATGAAATAGGATAGAGTGAATTGTGAATAGTCATTCATTTTTCATTCTCCATTTTTCATTGGTAATAATCGCTGATCTTTGCCGTTTCCTTTGCCATGTACAAGCAACTGTTTACCCTCATTTTAATTGCATCACTTTTAAGCTCGTGCAGGAAGGATCTTGTCACTACCAATCTGGCAGATAAGCTCTCTTTTTCTACCGACACGCTTACATTCGACACTGTTTTTACATCGCTCGGATCCACTACTTTATATTTTACGGTTCATAATCCAAATAGCAACAAAATTGTAGTGAGTGAGATTCGGCTTGGCGATGCCAATGCAGCCACGTGGCGTTTAAACATTGACGGCATGCAGGTGAATGAAGCAACGAATGTGGAAATACCCGCCAACGACAGCATCTATGTTTTTGTCTCGGTAACCGTTGATCCCAATGACGAGAACAACCCCTATGTGCTGTATGATTCAGTGATGTTTGAAACCAATGGCAATCAACAGAAAGTTATTCTGCAGGCATGGGGACAAAATGCACATTTCTTTTACGGTGAAGTGATCGGGACGCAGGAATGGTTTAATGACAAGCCCTATGTGATCATTCATTCCATTCTCGTGGATAGCAATGCAACGCTTACCATTGACGCGGGTTGCCAGATTTACATGCATGCCGACTCCCGCTTTTATGTTTACGGAACACTCAAGGTGATGGGACAGCTTCATGACTCTGTGCAGTTCCGTGGTGACCGGCTGGAATATTACTTTGTTGACCTGCCCGGTAACTGGGAAGGCATTCACCTCCTTCGGAGTAGCCATGATAATGAAATCAATTATGCTGTGATCAGGGAGGCACAGGTTGGGATTCGTGTTGACTCCCTGAAAGAAACCCCTGCGCCCAAGCTTACCCTGAGAAATACAGTGATCAAATATATGCTGTCTGCAGGCATCCTCGGAATCACTGCCGACATCTTCGGTGAAAATTGTCTGGTATTCAACTGCGGTGATAACAATATTCAGCTTGAATACGGGGGTAATTATGAATTTCAGAATTGCACATTTGCCGACTATTCCAATGTAGTGATCAACCACCAGAGCCCGGTCGTGCGCATGAGCAACTACTTTTATTACCAGGATGAGCTGGGAGATCATTACCTCCCTGCTGATCTTAATTCATTATTTACCAATTGCATCGTGTATGGCTCATTGGAAAATGAGCTGGAGCGCGACAAGATAGATCAGTCAGCATTTAATTATGTTTTCGATCATTGTGACATGAAGCTTGCTGATTCAGTAATTCTTAATTCAACACATTTTATCAATGTACTGAAAAACCAGGATCCCTTGTTTGCTGACACTTACAATAAGGATGATTATCATATCTCACAGACCTCACCGTGCATTAATGCAGGGATCCCAAATTCAATTGTATTTGACCTTGATGGAAATACGCGGACAGAAAATCCGGATATCGGATGTTATGAGTTTAAGTGACAAATGGAATACGAACTGCAACACTGCACAGGTTTCTTCATAATGCCGGATATGACTTATTCTTCATCGTAAACAACTACGCTGTCAACCTGAATACTTCAGGTTTCCGGTAATCCTGATGCATTCATATTTGCAGCATCCATCCTCACCGATTAATTTCCGTTGTTCACCGGCTTTGTTTGCTCACTTACCTGATTCCTCTTTTTAACCGGCATGCGGCTGATACTTTTGCGGCTCAAAATAATTATCACTCCATGGAAAAATACCCGTCACGGCGGAGCAGCAACAGCATCTGGCTCGGCTTCCTCCTTCTCCTCATTGGCAGTGCACTTTTTCTTCATCAGTTGAACCTCCCTCTGCCTTACTGGCTTTTCTCCTGGAAAACGCTTTTGATCACCATTGGATTATTTATGGGCATGCGCAACGGTTTTCAAAATGTAGGATGGGTAATACCGGTTATCATCGGTGGCATTTTTCTTATTGAGGATATTGTGCCCTGGCTTCAATGGCGCCAGTTCGCCTGGCCGCTGGTACTCATTGTTATCGGATGTATTATCATTTTCAGGCCCCGCAGGGGTAACTGGAACCGGTCGCAGATAACCAGCAGCAGCATGCCAGCTTCAGAAACAAAGTTTTCCGGTGAGGATTATGTTGATCATGTCGCTGTATTCGGCGGGGTAAAAAAAACCATCTATTCCAAGGATTTTAAAGGGGGTGATATCGTGTGTGTATTTGGTGGTACTGAACTCAACATGATACAGGCCGACATCAATGGAAGGGTCATTCTTGACGTTTCGGCCGTATTTGGCGGAATAAAACTCATTGTGCCTGCCAATTGGGAAATCAAATCAGAGGTGATCGCCATATTCGGGGGTATGGATGATAAGCGGCCTCCTCATCCGAATACAGATCCCGGAAAGCTTTTAATTATCAAAGGAAATTCATTCTTTGGTGGTATTGATGTCACCAGCTACTAACAGTGAGCTGTATGGCTGGAGCAACGGTTTGTGTAGCTCTGAGCTGAAGAGAAGCTAAAGATATAGGCAAATGAACAACGAATCAAATTCTAAATAGGCGAGGATCAGCAGGATTGCTTTTTGAATAATAAGCAGCAAACTGTAAAATGGGAATTTATAGCAGTTACGGAATTATACAAGCGGGGGACCTTTCAGATGGCGCAGAAATTTTTTCGCAAATTGAAGAGCATCCTGATGCAGATAGCCAAATCGAATTGATTCAAAGGCAGTCAGCAAAACTGCATAGGATTGATACCCGGCATTGCTGAAATTAATTTAATTGCTTTAGCGTGACTTCTTCCCTGCTTTCAGTCAATCAATACCGGTGGATATTTACAGGATGCATGCTGGTGCTGACTATTGCACATGCACAATTTATTTTCTTGCTTGGCCAGCCGCTTCAATCCGCAATCATTGATAGCGCGGTTTCCAATCTCATCCTTGCCCTTGCCTGTATTGCAGTTGCAACCGGGCTGCGCTTTTATTATCCCCGGCAGAACCAGGTAGTTTATATCATTTTCTGGTGTGTTACTCTTGCAGGTGCCTGCTTGCTGATAACTCATTACGTGCTCGGGATATTTTTGAATGATGAAGCATATTCAGTTTTTCTGCAGCGATCGTTTATAGTCCGGTTCACTATTTCCTTTCTTATTACGGGCGTCATGGCGCTGATTACACTGCTGTGGTCCCGAATGCAAATCAATGAAATAGATAAACAGCGAAAAGCTGATGCTGAAAAACTCAGTCGTGATGCGGAACTGTTCCAATTGCGGCAACAGCTTCAGCCGCATTTTTTATTTAACAGCCTGAACTCCATCAATGCGTTGATCTCATCGCAACCGGAACGGGCAAAAGATATGGTGTTGCGGCTGTCTGAATTTTTGAGGGGTACCATAAAGACGGAAGACCAGTTAGTGAATCTTAATGAAGAGATACATCACCTGGAGCTTTATCTTGAAATAGAAAAAGTGCGTTTTGGTCACCGCCTCATCACTGAAATTATATCTGATGAAAATTGCCGCACCATGAAGTTGCCTGCGCTGCTCCTGCAACCCATAGTTGAGAATGCCATTAAGTTCGGGCTGTATGATACAACAGGTGAGGTAATGATTCGCATTCATGCAACTTGCGGGAATAATCAGCTCCACATCATTGTGCAAAATCCCTTTGATGAGCAAACAGCAGGAGCAAACAGCGGCACAGGATTCGGATTGACTTCAGTTAAGCGGAGGTTGTATCTGTTATTCGGAAGAAATGACCTGCTGCAGTTATCCTCTTCCGAAAATATTTTCACTGCTAAAATTCTTATCCCGCAATAAAATCTGTTCTGTAAAAAACACATGTGCCATAACCTGTTAAAGTCACATTGATAATAGTTAATTTGTTACCGGATGATTAAAGCAATCATAATAGATGATGAGCCACTGGCCAGATCTGTAGTCAGGGAATTCCTGCAACTATTTCCTCAAATTGAAATTACACGCGAATGTAATGACGGATTTGAAGGGCTTAAGTCCCTGCTTGATGACAGGCCCGATCTGATTTTTCTCGATATCCAGATGCCTAAGATCAATGGCTTTGAAATGCTGGAGCTAATTGATAAACCGCCCGCCATAATTTTTACAACAGCCTACGATGAGTTTGCCATCCGCGCATTCGAATCCAGTGCAGTAGATTACCTGCTTAAGCCATTCAGCAGGGAAAGGTTTGCAGGTGCTGTGAAAAAATTCCTTAATCATAATGAAAATGGCCCGGTAAGCAAATTACCCGGGCCACTCCTGGCTGCCACTTCTCAATTGCCCTCCCAAAATCAGCGCATAGTAGTCAGGATCGGGAATAAAATTAAAATCATTCCGTTGCACGATGTTCATTACCTGGAAGCCGCCGATGACTATGTGAATGTGGTAACACCGGAAGGTGCATTTCTGAAAAATAAGACCATGCAATTTTTTGAAAATAGCCTCGATCCTCATCAGTTCGTGCGCACACACCGGTCTTACATTGTGAATATTCAGCAGGTAACCCGTATTGAAGCATATGAAAAAGAAAGTCATCTGGCTGTCCTGAGATCAGGCAAGCAGATTACGGTGAGCAGAAGTGGCTATGCAAGACTGAAGAAGGTTTTAGGAGTTTGAGTGCCAATATAAATCGGGCAATATTCTTTACTGTAACTGGTTACAGAGCATAAGCCGTATTATTTCCATTTCAGTGTCGAAATCAAATGCAGCACATCCGGCCGGAGAAACTGAAGTACCGGTGCTATTGAATCCGCATTCGGTGTATTATAGAAATAGAGCGACCCTCTGAGAAAATGCTTTGAGCTGTCAGTCACATAAAACTGCAGTGCTGAGGCGGCATTCCCGCCAACATCAAATAAAATCCCTGAAACATGGCCGGGGGTTTGAAGAATATTTTCATCAATAAAATCTGCTTTCACAGTGTGCTTAAAAGTAAGCTCATGTGAATCACTAATGAGTCTGTCAAGGGAATGTTTTTCATCTATTTGCTTGTAGCTCAGGTAAAGATTTCCGTTGAGTGACGGGAACGTGATGTTGAACCAGCATTCATTATCCGGTACTGTATCAAGAAATACTGTGTCACTATTGATGAGGCCGTATTTCGGAAACTCAAATTCAAAGGGACATACGCCATTATCAAAATGCTGATAGCTTTTTTCCGGAAAAACAATTTTGAAATAACCCCGCGGCTTCGGAGTGTAAGAGGAATTGCAATTTGCAGTAAAGCAGAATACTAAAATAACCAGTGCAACTGAGGGGAAAAAAGAAATCCCCGCCGAAAAATAATTTTTTCTATTATTCATCTGATGCCTGAACAGGCTGGGGCCTGGTTACCTTAACCTTTTTGATTCTGTAATTTACCAGTGATAGAACAGTGAAAACGTATCCATCGTATTCAATCGTCTCATTTTCATCAGGAATATTACCACTGATTTCCTGCAACAATCCGCCAAGTGAATCAGCCTGCTCCCGCACATCATCAAAGAAGTTTTCTGGTACTCCAACGATCCGGCAAAAATCATTAATGGGAGTTTTACCTTCCAGGATAAAATTATTTTCATCTAACCTGGTGAACTCTACTTCAATTCGCTCATCGGTTTCATCGCGAATTTCCCCGATGATCTCCTCAAGAATATCCTCGAGAGTTACCAATCCTGCTGTTCTTCCATATTCATCAATCACTATAGCGAGGTGCATTTGCTGCTGCTGTAACTCAACCAATAACTCAGAAATTTTTTGCCCTTCAGGAACAAAATAAACGGGACGGATCAATGCCTGCCAGTTCCGGTCTTTTTCCTCCTGCAAAAAGGTAAGTAAATCTTTTGAATAAAGGATGCCTTCGATCTTATCCATCGAATCAATGTAAACGGGAAGCCTCGAATACCTCGCCTCACGAATGATCTGAAGCAATTGATCAAGGGATATTTTTTTTTGTACGCAAACCATATCCAGCCTGGAGCGCATCACCTGCCGCACATTAATAGTTCTGAATTTCAGCATCCCCTTCAGCAATGATGTATCCTGGGTATCGTTGCTTTCTTCAGCAAGCTGCTCTTCAGGCTTGTGCATTACCTCTTCCTCATTACCCTCGTTTGATCTTTCAAACCTCTTTTCAATCAATCCCGAAGACTGGATGGTAAACTGTACAATGGGGTAAAGAAGGTTGCTAAGCAGGTACATGGGGGCTCCCATCCATTTTGCCCAGAGTAAATTGTTCTTCCCTCCGAAATATTTAGGAATAATTTCCTGGAACATCAGGAGTAATAGAATAAATACAATGATCTCTATCACATACCCGAGCCAGGAAAATGATGAGCCATGAAATAAATGCACGCCTAACTTCGCTGCCAGGAAAAGGATGGTCACATTAATAATCATCTGCAGCATTTTAACAAGCACAAGCAAATGACGGGGGCGTACAATAAGGTACTGAATATATTTAAATATGAGCGGTGAATTCCTCTACAGTTGATTCAGCTCACTGGGTGTAATGGAAAATAAAGCATGCTCACCTCCTGAAATCAGAAAACTGCTCAGCAGTAAAATGATGATGCTTGAAATAAAAACCAGAACCTCTGCGCTAAGAGAGGAAATAAGGAGCAGGTCAATGTTGCAAACAAGAAAATAATGTACCGAAGCTGATATTCCCAAACGCAAAAGTTTATACAGCGAAGTTAGCTGCTTCGCGCAAACATTAATTCAAAAGCCATCATTAATGTGGCTTATTAAAAGGGAAGGTCATCCAATGGCTCTTCATCAATCAGGTCGGAATTGTCAGGGCCTTTTATTGCAGCTGAAGAGGATGAAGATGGGGAAGTTGCGGCGCCGTCTCCCTTGCGGTCAAGCATTGAGAAGCGGTCACAAAGAATATCAACTGCCCTCTTTTGCTGCCCGCTTTTATCAGTGTAATCACGGGTGCGGATTTTCCCTTCTATATAAACTCCGCTGCCTTTCTTCAAATACTTCTCAGCAATTTCCGCCTGCTTATTCCAGACTGAAATGTTGTGCCATTCGGTTTGCTCTGCGCGATTACCGCTTTTGTCTTTGTAAACTTCGGTAGTAGCTACACTGAAACGTGCAACCATTGCACCGCTTTCAAGCCGTTGAATTTCGGGGTCTTTACCCAGGTTACCAATTAAAATAACTTTGTTTATTCCTCGCATGGTTTTTAGGTTTAGGTTAATTAATAATGAGGACTCTAATGTATAAACTTTTTACAATAGTCTGCAATTAATTTTGGAAACCCGAAATTTTCGATTTCACTCTTCTTTACAATTTTCCATTGCAGAGGTAACTTAATTTTCTCATGCGGAAGAGAAAAGTGAATAAATTGAGCCATTATTTTTTGATGCGTGAGCCTGTGTTCGATTATTGGAGAAACACCGGTGATTTTCAAATCAATGGCGCTGAAAACCTTTTTGTAGGGCGAATTTTCCATTGCATCGCTTGCGTCCGCAAAACCGGTTGTTTCAATCATGGGAAATTGAAACAGGCTTTTCCAGATATCTTTTCCAGTTCTCTTTTCAATAATGATGTCGTCCCTATCTTCCAGAAATAGGAAATTAAACCATCTGCTGCGAACCGATATCTTCTTTTCCTTTCTTGGAAGTTGAGAAATCATTTGATGATTGAAGGCATAGCATGCTTTTCTGAAGCAGCAGATATGGCACAAAGGATTTGCCGGAGTACAGATGGCAGAACCGAAATTCATGATGGCCTGATTGTAGGCGGCCGGATTTTTTTTATCAAGAAGGTCTTCGGCAAGATTCCTAAAGATTTTTTTTCCTTCTATAGAATCAATGGGTTTATCTATTCCGAATGTTCGCGCTAAAACACGAAATACATTTCCATCCATCACCGCATGTGGCTGATCAAAGGCGAATGAAGCAATTGCAGCCGCGGTGTAAGAGCCCACTCCTTTGAGTTTTAGAATCTGATCATGCCTGGAAGGAAATATTCCTCCAAATTCATTGACGATCTGCTTCGATGCTTGATGTAGATTTCTTGCACGCGTATAATAACCCAGGCCCTGCCATGCCTTCATCACCTCATCTTCGGTTGCATCGGCAAGGTGATGTACCGTTGGAAAAAGCCTTACGAGCTTTTCATAATACGGAGTTCCCTGCTCAACCTTGGTTTGCTGAAGAATTATTTCTGACAGCCAGGTCTTGTATGGATCCCGGGTTTCCTTCCAGGGTAAATCCCTTGGATTGATGGCATGCCAATCCAGTAGCTTTTTTGAGAATGAAGTTTTTATATGCATTAACAGCGACCCATACCTAAACCGCAAAGTAATATGAGTGCGAATGAACAGAGAACTGGATGGAACAAATTTATTTGCGACCTTTGTTGCAATCCTGATTGTCTATTTGAAATGCATATGAGGGATAAATAAGATATAGAATGAGAAAGGCTGATTTGGTTGATAGAATTTCAGATAAGACAGGCATCGCAAAGGTTGATGTACTGGTAACTTTGGAATCTTTTTTTAAAGAAGTGAAAGAATCTCTTAAAAACGGTGAGAACGTATATGTTCGTGGCTTTGGAAGCTTTACCAGAAAAAAGCGGCGCCAGAAAATGGGAAGAATCATTTCACGCAATGAAGCAATTATTATCCCTGAGCACTATATTCCGGCTTTTAAGCCTGCAAAAACCTTCATGAGCAAGGTGAAAAATTCAACTCCCTCCCAAAAATAATTTTCTTGAGAATTAAGCAGGTAATTTTATTTATTGCAGGGGTGTTACTGGTGTTTGTGCTCTTCCAGTTTGGCGTAACAAAAAAACCACTGCAGCCCAGTGCTGAAATGCCTGTTGGCACGGCGCCACTAAACAATTCAGCATCCGTGGATTTTGCCCTGATTCTGAATAAGGCAAAAGCCACCTTGAATGACCCGCAGCGTGATTCCATTGAATCACTTGAGCTGCAATCAAAAAAAGTTCGTGGTGATAAGGAAAAGGCAGCCATGCTTGCAGCCCTTGGTACAGAATGGGAGAAAACAGGTAATGTACTTGTTGCGGGTAAATATTTTGAGGAGGCAGGCAGTATTACCGAAGATAAAAAAATCCTTGAGAAATCTGCTGACCTGTTTTATACAGGATTTCCCACCACTTCCGATTCAATTGCAAAAGTTTTTGGAGCGCAGCAGGGAGTGAAGGTGTATCAGAAACTTACAAAAATGGATTCTGCCAATAATACCTATGCCATACGTGAGGCAGTATGTTATATAGATGGTATGGGTCAGGTTATGCAGGGTGTATTACTGCTGAAAAATGTTGAACAGAAGGAACCTGATAATAAGGAGATGAATTTGATTCTGGGAAGACTTGCAGTGGTATCAGGACAGTATGATAAAGCCATTACCCGTTTAGAGAAGTTAACGAAAACAGATCCCGCTAATGCGGAAGCATATTTTCATCTTGCAGAAGCATACCGCGCAGCGGGAAGAAAAGAAGATGCAATAAAGTCATTGGAGTACTGTAAAACACTGGTTAAAGATCCTGTGTTCAGCGCTCAGATTGATTCCTATATTCACCAAATTAAAAACCCGTAAGCATGCCTTCAGGCAAAAAGAGAAAAAGACATAAAATGGCTACGCATAAGCGCAAAAAGCGCTTGCGTAAGAACCGCCATAAGAAGAAAACAAGATAACATTTCGCGACCGCGGTAAGAATTTGCCTCCTGCTGTTTTTCTTTCAAACATTCGTTAGGAACAAAATTCAGATATGTTTCATGGCATCTCACCCGGTTTCCGCCAGCGGAAATTTTCCGGCTCATTGCTTTCATCACCATTTATTCTGACAGAAAGGAAACAGACCGGAAGTTCCAATCAGATACTGATGCGGATTTAAATGCGAAAGTTTTTACGCTTCCTCCTTCAGATTCTTTTCCTCTGCTTGTTGCTGAAGAACAGCTGCGGTATTGTTCATTAAATTTAACTGTGCTGTGAACAGAGAACTTGTTATTGACGCAGGGCCAGGCGGTATTGATATCGCTTTGCTTGAAGATAAAGTGCTGGTGGAATTACACCGCGAAAACCTCAACCAGAATATTGCTATTGGCGACATCATACTGAGCCGTGTGATGAAGGTTCTTCCGGGATTGAATGCTGCATTTATTGATATTGGCCAGCCCAAGAACGGTTTTCTTCATTATTCGGATCTCGGCCCGCAGATCCGGTCGGTACAGAAGTTTACCCGTTTTGCTATTGAAGGTACTCAGCCCGAAGACCTCAATGATTTTAAGCTTGAGCAGGAAACCGTAAAAACGGGTAAGATCGCTCAGACCATTTCCAGGAAATTCCCAATGATGGTGCAGATCATTAAGGAGCCGATTTCAACAAAGGGACACAGGCTGAGTTGTGACATCTCCCTTCCGGGAAGATTTCTGGTACTCATTCCTTTTACGAACGTAATCAGCATCTCAAAAAAAATCAACTCGCAGGATGAGCGCGAACGGCTTAAAAGACTTGTCACAAGTATCTGCCCGAAAAATTTCGGTGTGATACTAAGAACACTTGCTGAAGGAAAATCGGTACAGGAGCTCCATGAGGACATGGTACATCTTGTTGAGAAATGGAAGTTGCTTACCAAAGATTTGAAGGAAGCAGAAGCGCCAAAGAAAGTGCTGAGTGAAATGAGTAAAACCTCAACCCTGCTGCGTGACATGCTGAATGCATCTTTCAACCGCATTGTAGTAAATAGCCGGGAAATGTATGATGACGTGCGTGCGTACATTGCCCGGATCGCACCTGATAAAGAAGGAATCGTTCAGCTTTATAATGGCAAAACCTCTGTTTTTGATCAATTTGATGTTACCAAGCAAATCAAATCCACCTTTGGCAGAAACGTAAACATGAAGAGCGGCGCCTACCTGGTGATTGAGCATACTGAGGCAATGCATGTTATTGACGTTAACAGCGGCCACCAGGTTGCCAATGATGAGAACCAGGAAGAAAATGCGATGAAGGTTAATATGGAAGCAGCAAAAGAAATTGCGCGCCAGCTTCGCCTCCGCGATATCGGCGGCATCATTATCGTTGATTTTATTGATGTGCACAGTCCCGAAAATAAAAGGATGCTTAACCGCAGCATGATGGATTACATGAGGGATGACAAGGCACGGCACACCATTTTGCCAATGAGCCGCTTTGGCCTGATGCAGATCACAAGGCAAAGGGTAAAGCAGGAAATAAATATCACTACTGATGAGAATTGTCCTGCCTGCGGCGGAACAGGAAAAATTGGGCCTGCGATATTATTAATGGATGAAATTGAAAAAAATCTTAACCACATCGTGACAGCACATAATCAGAAAAAGATCACACTTTTTGTTCATCCCTATGTGGATGCCTACATAAGGCATGGCTTCCCTTCAAGGAGAATGAAATGGCTGGGACGCTACAGGCAATGGATCAATATTGACTCAAGCGATAACATCGCGCTTTCCGAATATCATTTTTATGATAAGAATGGCGAGGAGATCCTGATGAATTAATCAGTTTTGATAACAATGCTTTCCATAATTGAATGTCAAAGCGTTATGGTAAAACTAAATTATCCAATAACCAACAATTTTACGACAGGTATTTTGCAACAATGGGCACCCTTCTTCCCGAACCAAAAGCCTTTGCAGATACACGCAACACCGGCGGCGACTGATAGCGCTTGTGCTCGCTCGTGTTCACCATTTTGAGCACGCGATCAACCAGGGACTTTTCAAATCCCAGTTCAGCCAATTCCTTTGGTCCCTTTCGCAGCTCTATGTATTGGTAAAGAATTTCATCGAGAATGGAATACTCCGGCAGGGAATCACTGTCTTTTTGATCCGCACGCAACTCGGCTGAGGGGGGCTTTATGATTATATCCGGAGGAATAATTTCTTTTATCCTGTTAATATAATTTGCCAGCTCATACACTTCAGTTTTATACACATCACCCAGAACAGAAATACCGCCACACATATCGCCGTACAAGGTTCCGTATCCCACTGAAAATTCACTTTTGTTAGATGTGTTTAATAAGATGTAATGGTGCTTGTTACTCATGGCCATCAATAATACCGCCCTGATGCGGGCCTGGACATTCTCCTCTGTTACATCAAATGATTTGTTTTCAAAAAAGGGCGCAAGATTACTCAGGAAAGACTGGTAAATATTCCTGATCGGAATCGTTTCATAGCTGATGCCGAGGTTTTCTGCAAGCGCAACAGAATCACTCACAGATCCTTCTGAAGAAAATTCAGACGGCATCAGCAGCACTTTTACATTATCATTTCCGAGCGCTTCGGCAGCAAGTGCAGTTACTACTGCCGAATCAATTCCGCCGCTCAGCCCGAGAATGGCTTTTTCGAAATTCAGCTTATTAAAATATTCGCGGATGCCGGTAACAAGAGCATCATGGATAAGTGTGATTTTTTCTTTCGGCTGCTCATTCATTCCGGGGGTTTTTCCTGCGATCACTTCATCCAGATCATACACCTTTATCTGTTCCTGAAAATATTTCATCTCATCAAAAACTTCCCCGTCAGCAGTAACAACCAATGATCCGCCATCAAAAATCAATTCCGTTTGAGCTCCAACACAGTTGCAATAAAAAATCGGCAGATGGTATTGAAGAGCAAGCTCCCTGAGCAGCTTAATCCGCTGCTTCGCCTTTGTGTAATCAAAAGGTGATGCTGAAATGTTCAGCAGGTAGTCAGGCTTGAAGGTGCTCAACGTATCCAGAGGCGAGGTGATGTATAAGGGATTTACTCCTTCATTCCAGATATCCTCACATACCGTTAACGCAATCCTTCTGCCTGCAAAATCAAACGCAAATAAATCATGGCCGGGCTCAAAATACCGGTACTCATCAAATACATCGTAGGTAGGTAAAAGAGATTTGAAAACCACCTGTTTCACCATTCCATCAAACATAAAGTAAGCTGAGTTGAAAAGATCTTTCCCCTCGGGTTTCGGATTAATTGCAGGTGAGCCAATAAGCACTGCAATGCCAACTGCTTCTTTGGCGATCAGGCCCACTGAATCTGAACACTGGCTGATAAAATCCTTAAACTCGAGAAAATCCCGGGGTGGATAACCGCATACGCACAATTCAGAAAACAGTACGAGACCGGCGCCTGCATTTTTTGCCTGATGAATACCCTCAATTATTTTTTTCCGGTTTCCTTCGAAGTCGCCGATGAGATAATTCTGTTGCGCAATTGCAATTTTCATTTTAAAATTCTTATTACAAAATTACAATCCGAAGACGCCAGAAAATTTTAGTCTCCGGGTAAGGAGTTGTAAAATTTTCCCAAAGAAAATTTATGATTCTGATTTCTTAAAAATAAAATCCCAGTTGCAGACGCAAATGATTGAGTGTGGATTTTGATTTGTACCCTTCAGGATTATCGGTAGTATCAAGGAAACCATTATAAAACTGGAGTGATGTGGTAAGTGCAGTATTTCCGGTGAGAGCATACTCAAACCCGCCGCCAATCAGTAATCCAAGGTCAGGTAGCGTAACATCCTTGCTAAAGTCCACTTTGTCTTCTGCTAAGGGAGTATTGCTGCTGCTTATGTCTGCTCTCGATCTTATTCTTATTCCCCCCTGTAAACCAAATTGTCCGAAGTAGGTGATGTAACCAATCTGGTTGGTGCGCAGTTTCATCGTAAGGGGGATTTGTAAATACTGGGTTCGGTAATCAACATTGGTGGAAGGCAGGAAGGTTTGTTCACCATACGTATTGAACTTTGATGATTCCGAATAGGTAAGCTTTCCCCCATCATAGGATACAATGATACCGGTGGAAAAAGCATAGTTTGTCTTAAATACTATATCCATCAACAAGCCGTAACTAAAACCCAGGTACGTTCCATTTGATTGTAAATTTTTATCTCCGCCATTCAACCATGCGAGCTGGGGTGACAGTGTAAGTCCAAGCCGTATTCCATTATCACTGTCATTGGTCTCATTCGTATCCTGTGCAACAATATGCCGGGTAAACATCATCATCACAATAATCATCAAAAAATTTTTCATAGGATTTTCTTTAAACTTTCGGTGTGCAAAATACAAACAAGCCGCAATTTCAAAGCGGAGTAAAGGCAATACCTATCGAAAATGGGACCAGATCTGGTCCGTGATTTTTTTCAAATACCGTACTTAATGAATAATATGCATACACTCCGAATTTATAATACCCGGCACGGAATGAAATGCCGTAATGAAAATTTTCTATGTTTTCGAGATTATAATTTTTTGTCTTCATGACCTGGCCCGGAACCATTTCGTTCTTGTATTTCCAGAAGTCGCTGAGCAAAAGTCCTGCCCTGAAACCCGGTGCAATCCAGAAGTTTTTCCCCCGTTCATCAGGTTTAATTCTAAACCGGAATTCGACAGGTAAATCTAAATATGACGCAGAGAATTTGTTCTTCAGAAACTTCACACTATCAGGATAGGTAATAAGAGAAGTATATGACAAAGTTGAACCTCCGTCAATAACTTGTGAATAAGCATTGTTCTTAACAGTAGAATTTGCATAGCCGATGCCGGGTGCAATGCTGAAATGTTTTTTGGCAATGAAGATATCATAGTAAAGGCTGAAGTTGATTCCCCCGGAAATGAAGTTAGTATGTATCCCTTCGGGAAGATTAAACCAGCTGTTATGAGTTATATCAATAAAAAGCAAATGCCTCTGTGAGCGCAACACACTTGAAACACCTGATTCTGTTGGAGGTGGTGGCATGTAATCTGATGTATCAATTACCTGCGCTGAACCAGTGAGGGTTAAAAAAAATAAACCGTTGATTAAGGCAATGTAGAATTTCATTGAATAAAGAATGAGAAAATATACGGGGAAGTATGAATCATTTTCCGGGGTTTAGCTTCAGGAATAATTCTGTAATAAGAGCCATTTCATGAATTGCCTTGTCGAGATGCTTTTCATAAAGGTCAAGCAAATCTTCCAGTGAAATTTGTCCGTGACTTTCATAATTTACCGTATGCAGCCACGAATGCTCTTCAAGATTTTTCATGAGTACATAATTGCTTGCGCGAAGCATTCGGAACAGTCTGAGAGACGGGTTATAAGAATTCCCATAATAAAAAAGTGATTCAGCCCATTGGTCTTTATCAAAAGCAAAAATCTTCTGGGTCGGTTCTGCAACAGCCCTGCGAAAGTTCACATATGCGCCTGCCTCAAGATCCGCAAGGTGAATAATAATTTCTTTAATGTTCCACACATCTTTTTTTGTCCTGTAGCCCATCGCTTCAGGCGGCACCTGCCTCAACTCATCAGTCAGGCGGATATACCCGCTGCCATATCGCTGAATTTTTTTCTCCTTCGTTGCAATCATGAGCTTATAGGTTTGGGACGAAAATAGCAGTAAAAAATTGCCACTCCCTCAACTATTTTCCTTCACATCTTTGCCTGCTGATATTGAAATGGCACAAATCCAGCATCTGCTTTCTTCCCCAATTGAATACCTCAAAGGGGTGGGACCACAGCGCGCTGAGCTTTTGCAGAAGGAGCTTGGTATTTTTCACTTTGCTGATTTGTTGCAACATTTTCCTTTCCGGTATATCGACCGGACACAATTTGTGAGAATCAAAAACATAACTGCACAATCTCAGTTTATCCAGTTCACAGGAAAATTAGTTGAGAAGAATATAGAAGGGGAGCGGGGTAACCGCCGGCTTAAAGCCTATATCAATGATGGAAGCGGTGAAATTGAACTTGTCTGGTTTCAGGGAAACCGGTGGATTGATAAAATGCTTGAGGTGGGAAAAAATTATATCGTTTTCGGGAAGCCCAATGTTTTCAGGGGAGAATATACAATTGCTCATCCTGAAATTTCTTTACTAGATAACGCTTCACAGGAAGAGCAGAAGAAGGCCGGATTACAACCGGTATATCCTTCAACTGAAAAGTTAAAATCCAGAAACCTGCACAGCAATGGCATTGAAAAGCTGGTGAGAAGTCTTTTTACATTGTTAAATGAAAAAGATGTTCCTGAAAACCTGCCTGCTGATGTCATGGCCAGGTTTCACTTTACATCACGCTTTTCTTCCTTTCAAACAATTCATTCTCCTGAAAATGAACCTGCGGCAGAGCAGGCCAGAGATCGCTTTCGCTTCGAAGAGCTCTTTTTCAGTCAGTTGCGAATTGTACAGCTAAAACTAAGAAGAAAGCAAAAGCGAAACGGGTTTGTATTTACCAATCTTGGAAATTTTTTTAATTGCTTTTACAAAGAAAATCTTCCATTTGACCTTACAAACGCGCAGAAGAAAGTGATTAAAGAAATCAGGGCCGATGTGCTTTCAGCAAAGCAAATGAACCGGCTTCTGCAAGGTGACGTGGGCAGTGGTAAAACCATAGTAGCCCTCATTACCATGCTTATGGCCCTTGATAACGGCTATCAGGCCTGTATGATGGTGCCTACAGAAATCCTGGCTCAGCAGCATTTCCGTAACCTGCAAAAATTTACAGGAGGAATGGAGTTAAAGATGGGATTGCTCACAGCTTCTGTAAAAGGTAAAGTGAGAAAAATTCTCTTTGAAAGATTGGCTTCAGGTGAAATTCATTTACTTGTCGGAACTCATGCAGTACTTGAAGACCGCGTAATGTTTAAGAATCTTGGCTTCGTGGTGATTGATGAGCAACATCGCTTCGGTGTTGAGCAGCGTGCGCGCCTCTGGGAAAAAAATCACCAGCCCCCACACATCCTTGTGATGACTGCCACCCCTATCCCGCGAACACTTGCGATGACTCTTTATGGTGATCTCGATGTTTCAGTGATAGATGAAATGCCCCCCGGCAGAAAACCGGTTACCACTGTTCACCGCGATGATTCAGCACGCCTCAGGGTGTTTGGCTTTATGAAGGAGGAAATAAAAAAAGGGAGGCAAGTGTATGTGGTTTATCCGCTGATTGAAGAATCGGAAAAACAGGATTACAAATATTTAATGGATGGATATGAAAGCATCACCCGTGCTTTTCCGCTGCCGGAATATGCCATAAGCATTGTTCATGGAAAAATGAGATCAGAAGACCGTGAATATGAGATGCAGCGATTTCTTAGGGCGCAAACCCAGATCATGATTGCCACAACAGTAATTGAGGT
>JBDSEA010000145.1:0-5760 GCA_039920305.1 Chitinophagales bacterium | reverse complement strand
TTAATCCTACCCCCACATTGGGCTGTACCGTAAGTGACCGTGTACTATCAATATTTGTTATGTGCTGAAAGTTCCCGATGCCGCCTCGCAGGTAAATTATTTTTTTGTACCCTGCTTCCACTCCAATCCTCGGGTCAATACTGATGGGTTTTCCGCTGATGAGAACATTGCGTTTCCCGTCTGTTGTAATATCGAGATCAACTTCGGGCAGGAATGAAACATTTTTCTTTTTCCCGAATTCAAATACATGGGCTGCGCCAAGAATAATTCGCGGAGCAGTAAGCTCAGTGGAGTTTTCAGGAACTACGTTGTTTGTTTCCAGAAATACCTGCTGCTCCTCATCGGTGAAGCTGAAGGACCAGGCATTGAAGGTTGTTGTAATGTCCTTTCCAATAGCACCCAGTCTCCAGTTATTGTTTTCATACTGAATACCCGCGTCCAGTCCGAGCCCCCATGAATTAGCGAAGCTGCCAGCAGTCCGGTGGATGATCTTTACCGTTCCGCCGATACTCAATCCTTTTACCGGAATCTTCTGGGCATAAGAGATCATAGCGGCGTAATCTGCCACTGAAAATGAGGTGATGTTGTTGTAATTGATGCTTCCATCGGGTTCGAAAAGAAAAAGAGTATTTGGAATATCATCAACGCCAAAGCGAATAAGGGAAAATGCAAGTGTGCGGTGAAGGGTTCTGTTAGCCAGCGGGAGTGCAAGCCCGGCGTAATCATATTTGGCAATGCCGGCAAAATATTCAGAGTGCATGAGCCCCAGATCAAACTTCTTATCTTCCTGCGCTAACCCTGCCGGATTCCAGAATGATGACGTAACATCATTTACGCTTGCGATCACCGCACCGCTCATGCTTAATCCTCTTGCTCCGGTACCAATGGCAAGAAATTCATTGCTGTATTTATAGAACTGAGCCTGCGATCCCATGCTTGCAAATACAAAAAGCGCAAGCAGTGTAATGATTTTTTTCATTGATTACTATGTTGTGAATTTCTTGCAACGGTGCAATTAAAAAAGTATTGCCAAAGATAGGTCATTACCGCCTTGAAATGTTTAAAATCAGGATTTGTGGCACAGTCAGCATGCCTGATGGTCTGAAATCCATTAGTTTGATCTGACCGATCAATATATCCTGATGTATGTGGGGGGAGACTTTCCGACTTGTGTAATTTCGCGTCAAATTGCCTGAATGAATTTCATTGAAGAATTGCAATGGAGGGGATTGCTTTTTGATTCCACCCGCGGAACTGCTGAACATCTCGCCTCTGGAGTGCGCACAGGTTATGCCGGTTTCGATCCAACTGCTGCTTCTCTCCACATCGGCAATCTTGTACAGATCATGCTGCTTGTTCATTTTCAACGGTCAGGGCATAAGCCAATCGCACTGGTAGGAGGGGCAACCGGAATGATAGGGGATCCCGCTGGTAAGTCTGAGGAAAGAAAACTGCAGAGCGAGGCAACTGTTCGTGAATATGAGACAAAAATCAAAGAGCAGCTCAGCAGGTTTTTGGATTTTGGTACCCGAGGTAATGCGGCTTCTATTGAGAATAATTACGAGTGGTTCAGGGAAATAAAACTGCTTGACTTTTTGCGCGATGCGGGTAAGCATCTCACCGTGAATTACATGATGGCAAAAGACTCAGTAAAAAACCGGCTGGAAACAGGACTTTCATTCACTGAATTTACTTATCAGCTGATGCAGGGATATGATTTTTACTGGCTTAATCAGCATCGCGGCTGCACACTTCAGGTAGGTGGCAGTGATCAATGGGGAAATATTACCGCAGGCATTGAGCTAACCCGGAAAAAAACAGGCGATGAAATATTTGCGGTCACTTCGCCACTGATTACGCGCGCCGATGGCGTGAAGTTCGGTAAAACGGAGGAAGGAACCGTGTGGCTGGATTCATCCATGACTTCACCCTACAAATTCTATCAGTTCTGGCTCAGTGTATCCGATGAAGATGCCCTGCGTTACATCCGTATCTTTTCATTATTAAGCCGGGAAGAGATTGAGGATATTGAACAACAGCATAAAAAAGCGCCTCACCTGCGGGCCATTCAGGAAGCACTGGCAAAAGACATTACGGTTCGCGTTCATTCTGCCCATGATTACAATACTGCAGTTCGGGCATCAAAAATTTTATTCGGGCAAAGTACCGCACAAGACCTGCAAGCACTCAGTAACCGTGAGCTCGAAGAAATTTTAGAAGGTGTTCCTGTGAAAAAATTAAGCCGGGATATTTTTGAAACCGGTGTTGATGCAATGGAGATCCTTGTGGATATAACCAAATTTTTCCCGTCAAGAAATGATGCCAGAAGAACTATTGACAGCAAGGGTGCTTCAATTAATAAGCAAACAATCAATCACGATCATATCGTGAATTCCGGGCAGCTCATCAACAACCGCTACCTGCTTTTGCAGAAAGGAAAGAAGAATTATTTTCTGGTGATTGCAGAATAATTTTTTTTCGTTGTAAATTATTTCTGATGGACTTCGGATTATTTATTCAGAAGCTTGAAAACCAGCTGAAGCTTGAACTTCCGGGTGAAAATGCACAATGGAGGATGGCGCCTGTGCAGCGTAAAGCGCTCATGGAAAATTATTATGCAGGGTTAACTGATCCGAAAAAGAGTGCGGTATTGATCTGTCTGTATCCTTATCAGGATTCTGTTTTTACCTTGCTTACGCTCCGCCCTGCAGAATTCGGAATCCATAGTGATCAGATAAGTTTCCCCGGCGGAAAATATGAGGTTTCAGATTTGAACCTGGAAGCAACAGCGTTTCGAGAAACAAAGGAAGAGCTGGGAATAGATGGTAATTTATTAAGCATCATCGGGATGCTCACTCCGGTCTATATTCCGGTAAGCAATTTCATTGTGTTCCCTTTCATTGCTTCAGCTGATAAGAGGCCGGATTTTATTTTAAATGAGATGGAGGTGAAGCAGGTGATTGAAACTGATTTGACGGTTTTTCTTGACGATTCTATCAAAAGCATTTCGTATTTTTTATCCCCGGGCAGATCCATCGAAGCTCCTTACTATGGGGTGAAGCAGCAAAAAATATGGGGAGCTACGGCAATGATATTGTCCGAATTCGAAGAAATTTTACGCCCCCTTTTTATCCATTCTTGATTTTATGAAAGAGGTTTCTATCTTGTAAAAAAATAGTATTCTCATGAAGGAATGGTGGAGAAAGGTGAAGCGCGATTACTTTACATTTCCATCAGGAGAAAGAAATGGTTTACTTGTCCTTCTTGCCGTAATCCTTTTTGCTGCCTTCTATCCACAATTGATATCACATTTTAATAAAGATAAGCCACCGGACTTTTCGGATTTCCAAAAGGATATTGATTCTTTTCAAAAATATTTACAAGCTCAGAGGCAGGATTCATTGCACCTCCGTCCCTCCGTATCAGAACTGGACCAAATAAAGAATACACCGGTTAAAGCTTCTGCTCCGCTTGAATTATTTGTTTTTGATCCCAATACAGCTGCTCCGGATGAATTTAAGCGGCTTGGGTTAAAAGAAAAACTTATCACTACAATAATAAATTACAGGAATAAGGGCGGAAAATTTTTTGTTCCCGAAGACATTAAGAAAATTTATGGATTAAAAGAAAAGGATTACAGCAGACTTGCACCATATATTCAGATCACATCACAGAAAAAAAATGATGCCCGGGCAATAAGCACCACAATTCCTGTGAGCCATGCAAAAGAAAAAAATCCGCAAGCCGTTGATTTAAATAAAGCTGATTCTGCACAACTGGTTGCCCTGCCCGGTATTGGCTCCATACTTTCATCACGAATCATTAAATTCAGGACCAGGCTCGGCGGGTTTTATTCCACAGAACAGTTAAGCGAAGTCTATGGATTAACACCGGAAACACTTGATGCCCTCAAGGATAAGATTTCAGTGAATCCGGCAGAAGTGACTATGATAAAAATAAATACAGCCGAACTGGAAGAATTAAAACAGCATCCTTATTTTAGGTCTGATGCCCTGGTAATTATCCGTTATCGTGAGCAGCACGGCGATTTTGTAAGCGTGGAAGACCTGAAGAATATAGATGCAATTACGGAAGAGGAATATCTCAGAATGAAGTGGTACGTAGAGCTTTAGCCTACAGAAAGCGAATGAACGTATGTTTGTTGAGCGGAAAAGAAATTTCAAAAACCCTTTTGTTATTTCAATTGTACTTGTTACTTTTGCCATCCCTTTTTCGCATTACCTCACAAATTATTCCAATCATCAGTGCAGATAACTAAGAAACGCAAGCAAGTCAACAGCAAAGTTGCGCAGAACAAAGCTTATTCACTTCAGGAAGCATCCTCACTTTTAAAGGATGTTAATACTGCAAAGTTTGACGCTTCTGTAGATCTGCATATCCGGCTGGGTATTGATCCGCGGAAAGCTGACCAGGCTTTAAGGGGCGTTGCGGTATTGCCGCATGGCACCGGAAAAACCAAGCGTGTCTTAGTGTTTTGTAATCCCGATAAGGAAGCTGAAGCAAAAGATGCCGGTGCAGATCACGCAGGGTTGCAGGAATATGTTGAAAAGGTTGAGAAAGGCTGGATGGATGTTGATGTAATCATTGCAACACCCAGTGTGATGCCTAAGATAGCGAAGCTTGGTAAAATTCTGGGTCCGCGAAACCTGATGCCCAATCCTAAATCGGGTACTGTTACTGAAAATGTTGGTGATGCGGTAAAGGAGGTGAAAGGCGGTAAAATAGCATTCAGAGTTGACAAGCAGGGAATTGTACATGCATCAGTTGGCAGGGTTTCATTTTCCAAAGAAAAAATTTATGATAACGCGCATGAGCTGATACATACCATCATCAGGATGAAGCCCTCAACAGCCAAAGGAACTTATTTGAAAAGTGTTACGATGGCAAGTACAATGAGCCCTGGCATTCATGTGGATACCAAATCTTTAATGAGCTAAATCATGGACAAAGCAGCCAAACAGGAAACGATTGAGGTGCTTACCGGAAAATTTAAAGATGCCAGTAATTTTTACCTGGCTGATGCATCTAACCTTACCGTTGCGGATATTAACCGGTTGCGCAGGCTTTGTCACAAGCAGGGAGTAGAATTACGTGTTGCTAAGAATACACTTATTCGCAAGGCTCTTGAAGCAAGCGGCGGGCAGTATGATGGAATTATGGAAGTGCTGCACGGCCCCACATCTATTATGTTTTCAGAAGGAGCTTCTGTCCCTGCAAAAGTGATCAAGGAATTTCGAAAGGCTGGTAACAAGCCGGTGCTTAAAGCGGCTTATATTGATTCTGCAATTTTTATCGGTGATAAATCGGTTGATGAATTAGCAGCATTAAAATCTAAAAATGAGCTGATTGGTGAACTTATTGGTTTGCTGCAATCACCTGCAAAGAATGTGATCAGTGCATTACTTTCCGGCGGACAAAAATTAAGCGGAATCTTAAAAACTCTGGAAGGCAGAAAAGACATTACGAATGATGAAACGCCTGCAGTTAACGAATGATTAATTTCATCTGAACCCCAAAACTTTAAATCCTAATTTTCAATTCATAAATCAAAAAACAATGGCAGACCTTAAAGCATTTGCAGAACAACTCGTTAGCTTATCAGTAAAAGATGTTAATGATCTTGCACGCATTCTGAAAGATGACTATGGCATTGAACCTGCGGCTGCGGCACCGGTTATGATGGCCGGTGGTGCAGGAGCCGGAGCACCTGCGGTTGAAGAAAAGACCACTTTTGATGTT
>JBDSEA010000144.1:0-8103 GCA_039920305.1 Chitinophagales bacterium | reverse complement strand
CACCGAACGGCACTTACCGTCTGCGTTTTTTCCATCGCAGCGATTACGACATTTTACAGGGTGAGATCATTGAAGACGGATTAGGACTTGTATTTACAAAGGATTACAACCGCACCCGTGATTTGTTCAGGCGTTCAAGGCCTGACCAGGTTCCAAATATTTCTAAGGATCAAAAGACGGAGCCTGTAAAATGAAGCTGTTCTTTCCGGTTGCTGTTGTCATCGCTTTGCTTGCCTGCGGTTGTACGGGAACTCATCATCTCGATGCGGGTGAAAAACTTTATACAGGTGCAAGTGTGAAGTTTGTAAAGCTGGGGGACATACCAAAGTCAAAAACGCTGAGCAGTGATGTTCATAAAGTAATTGCTCCGAAGCCAAATGGAACACTATTCGGAATTTCCCGTCCCAAGGTTTGGTTTTATCATATTGCCGGAACACCGAGAGGCAAGGGCTTTCGTCATTTTCTCAAAACGAAGCTGGGCGAGCCTCCGGTTTTACTTTCAAAAGTATCACCACCCAATACTGCGTCGCTCATCAAAAACAGGGTCGAGAATATCGGTTACTTTCAATCGACCGTTGCCTATGAGGTGAAGGAAAAAAAGAGAACAGCATCCATTATTTATACTGTTACTCTTCATCCTCCCTACCTGATTGATTCAATAACCTTTCCGCAGCAAACGGATACGATCGATTATAAAATTCTTCAGTCACAAAGTAAATCGCTGATAAAGAAAAATGATATCTACAATCTATATATTTTAAAAGCAGAGCGTGACCGCATTGATCTTGAATTAAAAAACCAGGGTTACTTTTATTTCAATGCTGATGACCTCGTTTTCTATGCTGATACAACTGCTGGAAATCACAGGGTGAATTTATTTCTGCAGGTAAAGACTGATGCACCGTTCAAATCGCTTCAGCGCTACCGTCTGCATAAGATCATTATTAACCCTAACTATTCACTCGATCAGGACACAGGCCTGGTTCAGGGAGATACCCTCCTGATAGAGGGTAAATACTACATTAATTCTGACAGCAGCTTCAGGCCGAAAAATATAGTGCGATCGGTTTTCCTGGATACTATGGAGTATTATACAAGGAAGGATCATGATAACACTTTGCGGCGACTGATGAGCATGGGTGTTTTCAAGTTCGCCAATATCCGTTTCGATGACCTGAACCGGCTGGATACTTCCTTCCTGGATGCGCATGTTAATCTTACCCCGCTTTATAAAAAATCAGTGCGTGCGGAACTGCTGGGTATCACAAAGTCAACCAATTTTGCAGGACCAGCGCTCGATGCCAGCTTCCGCAACCGGAATTTTCTAAAGGGATCTGAATTGTTTATTGTGGAAGGAGCTGCAGGTTTTGAAACCCAGATCAGCGGCAGGATTCCCGGCCAGCCAACCCTTGGTTCATTCAATCTCAGCGCAAGTGTAAAATTGTATGTCCCTAAATTCATCATTCCCTTTTATAAAGTCAACAAGGTTTCAACTTATTATGTGCCGAAAACAAAGTTTGAGATCAGCGGGGAGCAGATTTATCACCTGCAGTATTTCACACTGAATTCATTCAAGTTCAACTATGGGTATAACTGGAAGCAAAGTGCGATCAAGGAGCATGAGCTCGATCCCGTGGTGATCAACTATGTGAACATCAGCCAGACAACACTGGTATTTGATTCCATCCTCAATCAAAACCCATTTTTAAAAAAGAGCTTCGAGCAGCAGTTTATACTGGGCCTGGAATACACCTACACTTTCAACAACCAGACGGCAACTTTTAAGCGCAATCAATATTACTTCAGGGGTACCGCAGCATTTTCAGGCAATACTATGAGCCTGATCAGCCGCCTCTTTAACGGCGTGCAGGTGAATGCAGAAAATCCTCAAACAATTTTTGGGTCACCTTATTCACAGTATTCGAGATTCGATATTGATGTGCGCTATTTCCGGGTGTTTCCCAGGAACAATAAAATTGCAACACGAATCATCGCCGGTGTCGGAATACCCTATGGCAATTCAGATGCCTTGCCCTACATAAAGCAATTCTTTATTGGAGGAAGCAACAGCATACGGGCATTCAGGTCACGTACCTTAGGGCCGGGAACCTATCCGCCACCTTCGGCGGATTCAATCACTTTTTTGGAGCAGGCGGGCGATATGAAGCTGGAACTGAATGGCGAATACCGCTTCAATATCATCAGCATTTTAAAAGGAGCTGTGTTCGTGGATGCAGGAAATATCTGGCTCCTCCATGATGATCCGCTGCGGCCGGGCGGACTTTTTATACCCGGTGAGTTCCTTAACCAGCTTGCTGTAGGAACAGGATTCGGGCTTCGTGTAGATGCCTCCTTCTTTGTTATCCGTGCTGACCTTGCATTCCCTATTCGCAAGCCCTGGCTTGCACCCGCTGATCGCTGGGTATTCAACCAGATTGATTTCGGAAGCGCTGACTGGGTAAATAGAAACCTTGTTTTGAATATTGCTATTGGGTATCCGTTTTGATGAATTTGATTCCATGTTCTTGTAAACGTTCGCTACATTAAAAAAGAAATTGAAATAGTAATTTTCAAATAGCCAAGTACTTTTGCGAGATGAATGCGACAGCCATAAACGGAGGTTACTCCATTCTTTCAAAGAATAAGGAGTCATTGAATTACAGCAGCCATTATTAATTTTCTACCTATACAAATTTGTCTGTAAATCAATTCTTAAACCATAAACTTTAATCTTATGAAAAAAATCTTTTTTATATCAATTACTCTCCTCATTGTTTCATTTTCAAATTACGCAGATACTTGGATTAAAAAAGCTGACGTTCCTGGCTATCCGAAAGGAGGCGCCGTGGGATTTGCAATTAATGGGAAGGGCTATATTGGTACCGGTGGTGACTTTAATGAATTATGGGAGTATGATCCTACAGCCGATGTCTGGACTCAAAAAGCAAATCTACCGGGAGAGGGCAGGCATTATGCAGCCGGTTTTGCAATAGGTAACAAAGGATATTTAGGAACAGGCGGAAGTGGTTATATCCCTTTAGGTGATTTCTGGGAATATGATCCCGATTCAAATATATGGATGCAAAAAGCCGACTTTGGGGGACCGAAAAGATTAGACGCCTTCGGGTTTTCAATTGGTACTAAGGGTTACATAGGTTGCGGTGATAATGGAGTATTACCGAAGCAAGATTTCTGGGAATATGATCCTGCAACGGATAGCTGGACTCAAAAAGCGGATTATGGTGGCGGTAAAATTTAGGTGCTGTCGGGTTCGTAATTGCCGATAAGGCATATATTGGTACAGGAAGAGATAATACACTTGCCTTTAGAAAGGATTTTTGGCAATACGATCCCATCACAAATCTTTGGACGCAGAAATCAGATTTTGCCGGTCATGAAAGAGTTAGCGGTGTTGGGCTTTCAATCAATGGTTTAGGATATTTAGGGCTGGGTTATGCATTCGATGGTTCAGCAAGATATTACAGCGATTTCTGGCAATATGATCCATCTGCAAACAGTTGGATTCAAAAATCCGAATATCCTGCGGATTCTGGTGACGGCTTGACAGGAATTACTATCGGTAATAAAGGTTATGTTGGCCTCGGAGGTTGGAATGGAAATCAATGGTGGGAATATAATTCTGATTGCAATAGCACCATCGTGTATGCCGATGCGGATGGTGATGGTTATGGCAATGCAGCAAACACCAGTATCATTTGTGATTCTATCATGACAGCCGGCTATGTCTATAATAATTCTGATTGTAACGATGTAAGCGCATCCATTCATCCCGGCGCGGCAGAGGTTTGCAGCAATGGAGTTGATGAAAATTGCAATGGATTGATTGATGAAAATTGCTGCAGTGCTCCTACTGGTCTTACATCTGCTGTCATCTCCAATTCAAAGGCAATCCTGCATTGGAATGCATCAGCGGGGGCAGTCAAATACAATGTGAGGTATAAAGTATCTGGAAACAATCCATGGAAAACAGTTTCCACCACTTCCACATCAAAAACGATCAGCGGCTTAAGCGCTAATACTACTTATTCGTGGCAGGTAATATCAGTTTGCAGTGTTGCGCCACTCATTACTTCCTCGTGGTCGGCAAAACAAATGTTTAACACTTCACTGAGAGCAGGAATAGCTGAAGAAGTAAACGACCTTGCAGTATATCCCAACCCTTTTACATCGTCAGCTACCATTTCATTCTTGCTCAATCAAAATGCTCATATTACGATTGAGCTGTATGATTTAGAAGCCAGGAAAATTCAAACCCTTCTTGATCAGGATACGGAGGCAGGTAATCACCTTGTTGAATTAGACAGAGAGACACTTTCAGCCGGGATTTATTTCCTGAAAATAATGATGGATGATCGGTCTTCAACCATGAAAATCATGATTCAATAATTTCCAATGAAAATTTTCAAAACTCAAAACTTCATTCTTTTGTAACCTGAGAAAATAATTATCACAATATTATTTGTTCTGGCAACGCGTGTTGTTTCATTGGTTATCAACGTTAGTTTGAATGCGTAAGAATTGAAAATTAAGGTGATGAATTGATTTTTTTGCAAGCCTCAATCCCCTTCTGATTTGTAAAATTCCCTTGTGTTGCTTAAGTGTCTGGCAGGGGCTTGATGAGGACAAAAGAAGAGTTACTTTTTCAAAATGCATCTCACGCTGAATTAGAAAGGTAGTGGCAATCCCCAATGAAAAAAATTCTTGTATTCATCCTGGTGTTCATCACCCTCGAAAGTAAGGCGCAACCCACTTTGCTATGGAAGATCGAATGTGATACCTGCGCAAAGCCCTCTTACCTGCTCGGCACAGCACACTACATCAGCGGGAGTTATTTTTTCCAGCACCTTGCATTAGGGAATCTTATTTTAACAGTAGATGCCATTGCAACTGAGAGTGGAGGAACCCGGTCAATTGCCAAATATCCGGTTGACAGTTTTTTTATAAGCACTCCGCTTCGAAATCTTTTCACTGCTCAACAATACCGGATGTTCAGTGATTCATTCAGTCGCTATCTGCATGCATCGCTTGACAGCTTTCCATTTTTAAGTCCGCTTGCTGTTCAAATCATGATTCAAAAAGAAAAAGATAAAATGTTTGCAAAAGCAAACCCGCAACCGGTAAAACGTGATCCACTTATTCCACTTGGAATGGACGATGCGCTTGAAGAAATGGCCCGGGAGCGCGGCATTCCTCTTTATGCACTGGAATCGCCGCAGCAATTTGTAAAACAATTTTTCCGCTTAACGCCGGCAAAGGAGCAAGCAGCAAGAAGTTTTCAAGACCTCATTGGAAAAAGTCCAAATGCAATTGATAAATGTTCTGATAGTTGCTGGAAGAAGAATGATCTCTTTTGCTTGTGTGCCTGCGACCCCGAAGTATTCTACTATACTGGTCCCTGTGATTCATCTTTCATTTATGCGCGCAACATGAATTGGATACAGGTGATTCCCAAATGGCTCGGAAAGAAATCTGTACTTATTGCTTGCGGCTCATTGCATCTTTGCGGTGAGGCGGGAATCATTTATCTTTTGGAGGAGAAAGGATATAGGCTGACCCCGTTGAGTTACCAATAACAAAGGTGGGAAAGACAACACCCCTGAGCATTCCTTGATTTGCTTTTCACCAGCCGAAGTTTCATTTTTGACTCTTCGACAAAGCTTGTACTGAGCTTGTCGAAGTGCTCAGAGTGACTTTGACAATGACTGACATCCGCATCAATGAAGCAACAAAAAACGAAAGCAAATTCATTGCTTACCTCCAATCATTGCCCGATGATGAACTCCAAAAAAAGTTGAGCATCATTCGCCGGCAAGAGCAGCTCGCCTTCAGCCAAAAAAATGAAAAGGGTTTACTGCTGCTTCAGCAATGGGAAAAGCAGGTGATCAAAGCACGCTACCGCCGTAATGAAGCAGACGTGGTAGCAGAAAGGAAAACTTCTGCAATGAAGATAAACAAACAATCGCAACCTTTACCATTCATTTTTGAATTTCCTGCATCTGTGACGGAAGAGATAGTTGAAGAAATGGCTTCAAAGCAAATGAGGTTATTTTAATTATTTTTCTGAACAGAGAAAAGATTGCAACGCCCCTGCAATTAATTCCATTAATTTTATGTGGAGCTAAAATTTCAAGAGTTAATGAAACCTCTTATCCCGTTTATCCTCTTTGTACTGATTGCACTACCTGGTTTTTCCCAGAATAGCTGCGCGATAAAATTCGGATCGTGTTACTTCATAAATTGTAAATACATCGTAATGGTAGATAATGCTCCTTTGTTTACGATAAAGCAATGGGTAGGAGATACACCGGAGGTTAGCTTTATTATCTACGATTCCTTTGGAAAAGGCCGCGCTTTGGTTGTAAACGGGAAACTATTGTCAGGAGGTGAGTCTGACTTTTCGGTTCGAAGCAGCCCACATGAATTCTCAGTAATTGAAAACAATACAAACCGCATTCTGTTTCTGATGACTAAGGTTCAGCCGGATATGAAAGACGTGCAGTGCCAGATAAATTTATCGGCTGACCTGAGAATGAAGAACGGAGAAGTATTTCAGTGCACCCCTCAGGAGTGCAACCTTGGCGTCATGGCTCAAATGAATGGTGCCGTTTTTATTAACTCAGAATCTGTGTTTACCTTAGAATGATTGCTATGCGTTCTTCTCTTTTTAGTTTATCATTCTTCTTTCTTCTTTACACCGAAGTCTGCGGTCAAAAAAACCCCGCCGAGAAAGTTTATGAAAAAGTGAATGGCGCCGTCGTCTCAGTGATCACCTATCATAAAGATGGAACGCAGCACTCACAAGCAAGCGGGGTGGTGCTCAAAAGCCGCGGATGGGTAGTCACTAATTTTCATGTGTTCGGTGATGCAACATCAATTTACGCTATGCATTATGGAAGAAAGCTAAAACTCGATACAGTGGTTCGGGCTGACAGTAAGAATGATATTCTGATCATTTCTCTTGACATGACCTTTGAACCGGAATTTTACGCGAAGATCCCCGATATTAAAATCGCCGATCTGTCTAAGCTGCGTATTGGTCAGAATGTTTACGCCATTGGAAGCCCGCTCGGTTATGAGAACACCATTACCAGTGGCATCATTAGCGGCATACGCCCAAGTACGGATAGCACGCGTCAGTTTATCCAGATATCTGCCCCGTTCTCACCCGGCTCAAGCGGTGGCGCAGCGGTGAACGACAAAGGGGAGTTGATCGGTATCACCACGTTCAAAGAAACAAATGTTCAGGGTACCTATATCGGTTTCGCCATCCGCATTGATGATGTGTTGCAGTTCGATCCCGCAACAGCCAAAAAAGATTTCAGCCAGGAGAAAAAACCCGATGTCGTGTTTCAAACCGGCTTCTTTGAGTATCAGCACGGTCATTACCGCGCGGCAATGAAATATATCCGTGAATCGAAGTTTGTAGGATTGCACGAGGAGTATTTTGCTAATTACATCTTAGGCAGATGCTATGAAGGATTAGCCATCACTGACTCGGCAATGATATACTTCGAGACTGCGGTGCATCTCAACCCTGATTATGCTGATACTTACCTTGGCATTTCACGCATCTACATGCAGCACGGTGATATGGAAAAAGCGATGGAGTATCAGCACCGTGCATACTCGCTGGATCCTTCACTTCGGGTAAGAAAACCGGAATAAAGGTATTCAACCGAATATAAGTTTACCTGGCACTTTCACTGTCGACTAATTAATTTTCACTTCGGGAAGGGCAATCAGCTATCCATATTTTCATAATAGGGAATTTCATCGTGTGATTCTTTTTCATGCTCTTCCCAATAGGCGAGCGTCACAACATGTCCGTCACGTGTATGAAGCAATCTTCCAAAGATGGCATTGGTAGGGTTGAATGTAACATCCGTTACTCCTATTGTGAATGCCGGAGAGGGTAAAGGGATTTCAACAACAGGTGCTTGTGCATCACTGTTTGGTTCTGCTAAAACTGCGGGAGGAGCAACTGGTTTAGCCGCAACTTTAGATGGAGCAGAAGGGACAACAATGACTGTATAGCCATTGAATTCAAGAAGCGATTTCAAAAAATCCATCCGCTGCTGTGGA
>JBDSEA010000143.1:0-26722 GCA_039920305.1 Chitinophagales bacterium | reverse complement strand
ATGGCATTTGCGTGACATGCATCCAGAACCTTTTTATAGTTCTCAAGAGAATTGTTTAATTGTTTCAACCCTTTGTAAGCTCCAGGTAGATCAGCCCGGTAAACAAACCACCCTTTGCGCCAGTCCCACCAATTGGCCAGACCGCCTCCGGGGTACCGTAGATTTTTGGGATGCAGGAGCGGCAGGTTAGCCAGCAAATAGGGATTATCCCATCCGATCGAATCCCGGATCATATTTTGTCCGTTAAACCCCATCCAGTCAGTGTACATTACCCGGCGATATCCGAGTGCCATATCATAAGACTGGGCTGAAACATCATTTGCGATAAGGAATAAGGAAGCAAAAAAAATAAGCATCACGCATGCGTATTGTTTCATGGTGTGTGTGTTTAGTTCATGTTAAAAAAACAGGCGAAAAATTAATTCACTGATCGCCGAAAATCGAATTCTTTTCTTAATTCCAAAATTTTTTTTTCTCTAAGCATGGTTGATGTAACGATCAGCAGGAGAAAAAAGAGTTCAGATTAATGTTACATCTTTTTGCTATAAGTAAATCAAAACAGGCTGTACCATTTTTCACTTCTACGAATAAGTAACTGATCACCTGTTTATGATAAATGGTTTTGTAATTACTTCGCTTTCACTTTTCTTTACAAGTAAATAAATTCCATTCGGCAAATGCCCAATGGCAATTTCTTCAGAAATTTCACCCTCTTTAACCTCTGCAGGTAAGTCAAGAAAATCTTCCCCCAGCGCATTCATCAAATGCAGGTGAGTTTCCCCGCTATGGCTTGAAATTATCCTTACATGAATAAAGCTCGCCGCCGGATTTGGGTAAATTGAAAATAAATCTTCTGTAGCAGTTGAATCAATGATCCTGCAAATCGTAGCACTAACGGTTTTCTTCTCTGAAACAGCAGAGCAGCCACCGGAATTGATTGCAACATAATTATAGTCACCTGCGTAAGTAACAGTTAACGATTGCGAGGTAGCACCAGCTATATCCACATCGTTTTTCATCCACTGAAATGTGCAATCCGCACAATCTTTAGCATTCAGTGTGGTAGTTTCTACTCCTTCACAAATACTTGAAGGGCCTGAAAGGGTTACATTGGTGTTGGGTGTATTTATTACAGTGATGGTAACACCTTCAGATTTTTTTGTGCAGCCATAAGCATCGGTGATTGTTACCTTATAAGTTCCATTTTCATCAGGATAATAACTGAAATCAGTAGCCCCGGCAATAATGTTTCCGGCCTTGCTCCACTCATAAATATATCCGGTTACAGTTGTTAATGCTGTAGGCAATGTATCACTGCAAAAGGTGACAGGGCCCTGAACGGTAATAACAGGATCTGCCGGCTCATGAATTGTAACTGCCACAAGCGCTGAAGTGCCGTAACATTTATTGCTGTCTTTAACCGTCACTGAATAGGAGCCAGAAGAGTTGAATGTTTCAATTTGACCAACAGATCCGTCATTCCATGTATAGGATTTATAATCCGCACCCGCATCAAGTGTTACACCCACATCAAAACATTCAGGAGCGGGGTTAGCGGGCGAGATTACAGGTACCGGAGCTGCCAGCGCCGCCATGGTAGTAATATCAGAAGAGGATTTACAACCCGTGGCATTGATTGCTGTTACGTAATAATCACCTGCTGAAGAAATAGTATCAGCGAGCCCACCCGTTCCGTTTGACCATGTATAAGTAAGCAGCGGCTCAGGATTCTTAACTTCCAGCACTGCTGTTCCACCCTCACAAACCCCCTCAATTCCGGGTGCATCAATTTTTGGTTTCCCGGGTGCAGCCAATGTAGTAATATGAACCGAATCAAGTACCTGAAAGCTGTTCTTTACTGACCGAACCCCCACCGTAATTATTCCGGAATCTTTAGCCCATATCTTCTGGGTAACTTCACCTGTTGACCATTCATAATCAAGAAAACCGGTTCCGGCATCAAGCTCGACACTATCATTCTCGCAAATGGTGGTTGAGCCATTCACGACAACATTCACCACCTGCAACGGCGGGGGAATAATACTGGTGCTTCGCATATAGGTGATTGAATATGGCTCACAATTGTAGCTGAAAGGAATAATGGTTTTATTCTTCACTCTTATATTGCTTTCTGAATCAACATACAGGGTAGGGTCAGCATAATATTCCACCAGGCTTCCGCCGGTAGGAAAGACTGCCCTGGTCTTAAGAGCATATTCACTGTTTGAAAGATTGATTACGATCGCATGTGTAGCAGTGTCATTGGTTAGCATCCATCCATACATCGAGGGAAAAGTTACTGTATCACCATTATCAGTAGTAGTAACAAGCGGAGCATCCTTAAACTGGAGGGGAGAAACATATTTCATATCCTCAATAGCAATTCCGAGTGTTTTCATTGCTCTTCCGGCAGCAGTTAACCCCCAGTATTGAGTTGTATCATTGATCATAAAGGGAGGCGGAACAAATAACCCATCAAACCCGCCAAAGTGAAATCCTCCCCTGGTATTGAAAAACATTCCATAGACCGCGGTGCCATTCATTGCATGGCAGGCAAGGTGCGTGATACGGTAATCATTCAGGTATTGCAGGGTTTGGGTAGCGAGAAACAAGCCATGCGCCCAGGAGCCATGCACCGGTTTATTGTGATCCTGCAGGTTGTATTCAGTGATCCAGATTTCTTTTCCCGGAGGCACCAGATTCATGTCTTTAGTTGCAAGAATGTCAAACATTTTAAACGGGCGGTAAAGCATCTGGGGAACATCGGCAAGGGTGAATGTATCAGCTGCCAGGGAGTCAGCATAGGGGCCCGCGGAAAAATAAGAGTGAAATGAAATTACATCTTCGTGCTGCAATGTTTTGTACATCGAAGTATCCCACTGCGATCGCCTGGTGTTGCTGTTGCGGTTAAATGCACCCTGGGCGGCTACTTTTATTTCAGGATGATACTTATGAATGCTGTCACACCAGTTGGTTGCAATAATTCCATAATCTGCTCCTGATGGGAAGAGGCTGTAAATGAAAGTGGAATCAGATTCTTCAGCGAGGTAGAATTCATTGCCCAGTTCTGCATATTTTACTGTAAGACCCAGAGCAATGGCCGAATCGAGCATGCGTAACTGGCTCTTGAGTGTGGAAGAAACCATGTTCAGGCAGAAAATAGGAACAGCCCCGCTGGAGTCACACATTTTTTTAAGGCTATCAAGCCCATTATTTTTTTGTACAAGACCAGCGTAAGATTGAGGTAGTTCAGGAGAATCTACAAACCATCCCTTTTTCCAGTCCCACCAGTTACTCACATTTCCTGCAGGATATCGGATCGTTTTAGGCTGCAGCTGTGGAAAGGCAGCAAGCAAATGCGGCTCTGTAAGATACATGCTGTCACGAATGACATTGGCGGCATTGTAGCCAATCCACTCAGAATCAAATGAGCGGCGATACCCAAGGGCCATGGTAACCGTAGCTTGCGCTTTAACCGTTACCACTGGCAGCATTTCATTGCATAGGAATACAAAAAATACACTTAGTAGCTTGTAGTAGTGTTTCATTCAAATAATTACACTTTAATCAATGAATTCTGCGGGTTAATATAAGAATTATTTAATGGATTGAGCGGGGAAATTAAGGTATTCCTGCTTAGCGAATAGTCGTTTTCCATTTATGTACAAAATTTCTGAATTATTTATGGTAGAACTGCTCTTCCCGGGTCAAACGCACTGCCTTATTGGGATAAAGTTGATGATCCTGGCGTGAAAAAAAAACAGCCTCCCGCGGGGGGGAGACTGCCTTTACATCAAAACCCCAAAACCTTATTTTTCAATACCTGTGATGATGAAGGATTGTTTTATCATATCACCATTCAAACTGATTCTGGTAAGATAATTTCCGCTTCCAAACCGCTCATCAAAAATTAGATCTGAATAGAGTTTTCCACCTGCAATATCCTGTTGCTCCCGATATACTATCTGACCAAGCATATTATAAATTTCAATCTCTGCTATTCCATCCTCCTGAGAAGCAAAATATCCTTCTATGTGGATGCCGTTTGTTGCGGGATTAGGATAAAGCTTCATTGAGGATGGTAATGCATTCTCTGCTGATTGCCCATCTTCAATTCTGCAATTATTGGTAAGCACAAGTTGATTGGATAGTGCTGTGCAACCTGGACTGCTTGTTACAAAGCAGTTGTAGCTTCCTCCTACACCCGTGGTGTATTGTGAGCCAACCGCACCTGAAATATCGGTACCATCAACTCTCCACTGATAAGTATTTCCGCTCCCGGTTACCTCTTTAAGGGTTGCAGTGGCAATGCCGCAGAGATTGGAACTGCCTGCATTGCTGATGGAAGCCGTTGGTAGCTTATTGACTGTTACCGCTACCCCGGTCCCTGAAGCTTTTGTACATCCGTGCGATTCCGTAATCGTGACCTTATATGTTCCGGTTGCTGTGGGTTGGTAAGTTTGATTAGTGGCTCCGGTTTGCGCAACAGTTCCTTTTTTCCATTGATAACCATAACCGGTACCGGCTATGGTGGTAAGATAACTGCCCTCAGCATACTTGCAATAAGTGGTAGGTCCTACTGCAGTTACTATGACCTCCGGAATAACCCATTCATTCACAGTTGAGGGTGAGGAAATTTTTGTGCATCCATGCGAATCAGTAACAGTCACTGTGTAGGTACCGCTTGATTTAATGGTTACAGTCTGAGCGGTTTTACCATGTGACCATAAATAAGAAGATGCCGCAGTTGCAGTGAGATCCACCGTTCCTCCGTCACAAAAATCAGTGGCGCCTGATGCAGTAATAACGGACACCGGGAGGGAATAGAATGTAGTAGTTGCAGTTGCAGTACCGGTGCATCCATTGGTATTTGTTACGGTTAATGTATATGTTCCACCTGTTGACACCGGAATTGATTGAGCAGTTGCACCTGTTGACCATGAGTAGGTAGTGTAGGTCGTGTTGGCACTAAGGGTAGTTGAAGTTCCCTCGCATACGGTAAGGGCACCTGTTATAGTGGGTGATGGAGGAGTATAAAGCGTAACTGAAAAGTTGACTGACTTCTTAGTGCAACCGCTATTATCAGCGATCTGCACCTTGTAGCCACCACCTGTAACAGGTGTATAGTTTTTATTGGTTGCTCCTGTCAATATGGTAGAGCCCTTGAGCCACTGGTAACTATAGCCTGCATCTGTTGTGAGATATGCTCCAATGTTGGTGCAAAATGTTCCGGAGCCCGTACTACTGGTAACTACAGGAACTGCAAGCGAGCCAACTGAAATGGTAAGCGGAGCTGAGCTTCCGCTGCATCCATTTGCATCTGTTACCGTTACTGTAAAGGTTCCTGTTGATGTCACATCTATTGTAGAAGTAACCTTGCTGTTTGACCAGGAATAGCTACTGTATGGTGCCGAAGTACTCAGCGTAGTGGTTCCTCCGGTGCAAAAAGATGTTCCATTAGAAGACACAATTACGGGAGCAGGCGGTGAGTTGATTACCAGCGTTTTAGAAGATGATCCTGTACACCCGTTTGATCCTGTAACCGTAACCGTATATGTGTCTGCAATTGTAACAGGTATCGTTGAGGAAGTAGCCCCGGTTGACCATAAGTAGGATGAATAGTTAACAACGGTTCCAAGCGTCGTGCTGCTTCCGGTACAAATACTTGTATTACCTGTTATAGAAGGTGTAGGCGCCGTATTAAGAGTCAGTGATAAGGATGCAGACCGTGCGGTGCAGCCAAGGTTATCAGAAATTTCAACCCGATAGTTGGAACTCACGGTAGGAGTATAATTTTGATTTGTGGCGCCAGTGACGTTAGTTCCACCTTTCTGCCACTGGTAATTATAGCCGGTAGTACTCGTAGTAAGGTAGATTCCGGAAGCAGCACAAAAAGTTGTATCTCCGGTGTTTGTTTGAATACCCGGTACTGGTATGGTATGTACATTTACACTTATTGTATTTGAAGTGCCGGTGCATCCATTTGCGTCAGTTACAGTACAACTATAGGTTCCGGTCGCACTGTACGTATGGCTTTGACCTACATATCCGCCCGTCCAGCTATAACTGTTGTAAACCGTTGAAACGCTTAATGCAACATTTGATCCTGAGCAAAATTCAGTTGCACCTGCAGCCGTGATGGCCGGGGCTGGTAAGGAATTTATAGTCATCGTTTTTGAAGATGAACCAGAACAGCCATTCGCATCAGTAACCGTTACCGTATAGGTTCCGGCGGTTGTTACCGGAATGGTAGCTGTTGTTGCACCACCAGACCATGAATATGAATTATAGGATGCAGATGTTCCCCACGTAGCGGAAGAACCCGGACAAATACTGATGCTCCCGGTGATATTGGGGGTCGGAGGGTTATTAAGAGTAATGGTAAGTGAATTGGATCTTGCCGTACATCCCAGGCCATCTGTGATCTTAATTCGATATTGTCCGCCAGCAGTGGGTGTATAGGTCTGGTTGGTTGCTCCTGAAATATTTGTTCCTCCTTGTTGCCAGTTATAAGTATAACCTGTAATACTGGTAGTCAAATAAACGCCCGCATTTGAGCAGAATGTGGTTGCACCGGTATTTGTGTTGATGTCAGGAATAGGAAGGGTATGAACGTTTACTGAAATTGAATTTGAAGTTCCTACACATGAGTTTGCATCAGTAACAGTGCAGCTATAGGTGCCGGATGCGCTATACGTATGGGTTTGTCCCACATATCCACCCGTCCAGCTGTAGCTATTATAAACGGTTGTACTCGTCAAAATAACGTTACCGCCTGAACAAAATTCAGCGGGACTTGCAGCAGAAATTACGGGAGTTGGAAGTTGATATTCTGTGAAAGCTACCGGTAATGAAGTAGTGTAGCAGCCGTAAGAATTGGTAGCGGTAATAGTATAGGATCCTCCTGCCTTAATAGCGGAAGATGTTCCTGTTGAACCATTTGACCATGTATAGGTAAGCGCCGGATTAGGAAATTTGACAGTGGCAACCAGGCTGTCACCATGACAAAAAGAATGGGTGGGCATATTGTTCATTAACGGAATTGCCGGGGGCTGGTATACTGTAATGTGCATTGTATCTCCACCCCAGTAGCCATTGGTAACGGTACGCGCATGTACCCAGTAATCCGCATCTGCTCTTGCTGTAATGGTGCGTGTGCTGTCACCTGTTGACCAGCGATATTCTACAAAGCCCGCACCTGCATCTAAAACAACACTATCACCAAGGCAAAATGCGGTGATGTCCAGAGGAATAATAGTAGCCACCGGAGGTGCAGCCGGAATAGTTGTTCCACTGATTCTTGTGATGGAGTAGGCTTTTATGAGCAGTGTTGCAGGAAGTGTGGTAATATTAGTATGCGTTACATCTGAGTTTTGCGCTACAAACACCATTGGATCAGTATAGTCACAGGAATACGTGCCGCCTGAAGGAAAAATATAGTTTGTTCGTATATTAACATCATTGGGTGAAAGGTTAACAATTAATGCCTGGGTAGAATCATTACTGATGATAGCCCAGCCATACAAAGCCGGAAATTTTAAAGTAACCAGTCCATCGAAAGCTGTGAGTGTGGGAATGTATTTAAATTCAAGCGGTGAAGCATATGTTCCCTTTTTTACTGTAACACCTAACTGTTGCATTGCCCGCCCGGTTGAGGTAAGTCCCCAGTATTGTGTTGATGCGGGTGCGTTGGGTATTGAAGCGAAATTGCCATCACCCCCGAAATTAAATCCACGGATGGTATTGAAATATGCACCAGCTACGCCACTTCCGCACATTGCATGGCAGGCTAAGTGCTTAATGCGAGTATCATTTAGAAACTGCATGCTTTGCGTTGCAACAAATAATGCCTGTCCCCAGCATCCCATAAGAGGCTTGGTATGATCCCTCATGTTGTATTCTGTGATCCATATCTCTTTTCCGGCCGGTATGAGGGGAAAATCTTGAGTTGATAGAATATCCCACATTTTAAACGGACGTGCCATCATTACCGGGACATCGCTGGGTAAAAAAAGCGAGGAAATAGCGGCGGTATCAGCATAATCATCCACTGACATATAGGCATGATAACTAATTGCATCCTCACCATGGAGTGTAGGAAACATCCCTTCATCCCAAATTATTCTGCGGGCTGCATTATTTCTGTTGAATGCTCCCTGGGCGCAAACTTTTGCAGCAGGAAAGTAATAATGAATACTGTCTGCCCAGATGGATGCCGCTGCCGCATAATCAGCCGCAGTCGGATATACAACTACTATTAATGCAGAATCTTCACCCCCGTCCAGATAAAATTCACTGCCCAGCTCGACATACTTGACTTGTATGCCAATCGAATCTGCATGCTTGAGCATTGCAAGCTGTTCCTGCAATGTTGAAGTGAGCATGTTCACTTCCAGCATGGCATTGGCATGTGTGGTATCAAGGGATTTTTTAAAAACTTCGAGCTTGCTGTATTTAGGTGTGAGTCCCGCAAAACCTGTAGGCAGATCAGGCCGGTTTACAAACCATCCTGTCCTCCAGTTCCACCAGTTAGAAGTGCCTCCTGCGGGATATCGCAGATTCATTGGATGAAGCTTGGGAAGATTGCCAATCAATTTGGGATTATTCCAGCCTATTGAGTCCCTAATCATATTTGAACCGTTATACCCAATCCAGTCGCTGTTAAAGGGACGCCGGTATCCAAGTGCCATGTCATAAGTAGCCTGGCTGAAGGTTGTTTCACTTACAAACAGGGAAGTAAGAAAAAGGGCAAAGCCTAAATAGCGTTTGATTTTTGACATGCTTTAAATTTTAGAGTTTAAGGGAATTATGAGGATATCTTAGGATGTTTACGCAAACAAATAATTTTAGTTACCTAAAAAGTAAAATAAATTTTATTAATATTTAAAACTAAGGGGTAGCATTTTAAAATAAACATAATTTTTCTCGAAATTGCAGTTCTGATGTTTGATTGAAAACATCGAATAGTTTTATTAATGAATTTTACGGGGTAATTGACAGATACGTATCGTTGAAGTGGCTGATTTTAAAGGAATTTTTAATTGAATAGAATTAAGAAGTACTTTTCTGCTTCAGAAATCAATGATCCGCTCTTTAATAAATAAACTTCACAGGTGAAATGAATCTGAAGCATTATACTGCCATGGCAGCATCCTTTCTTGCATTAAAGAAGGAAAGTGATGCACAAATCATCTATACGGATATCCCGGATACAATTATTTATATCGGCTCTTTTGCCAATCCTGAGAGCTATGCACTCGACCTGAATAATGATGGACAAACAGATTTTAGGTTTGATTTCTCAGGGGCACAATTTGCATCGTCCGGCTATGAGATTAATTTGTTCACTTTGAATGAATATCTCTCCGGAAATCCCAATCAGATCGAGGGTAACATGCATGATGCATCCGCACTAATAGAAGGTGATACCATCAGCAAAGCAAAGCCGTGGATCAGCGCCAGCTTTGTTTACATGGGATATTTTGCAAGCAGTTTCAGCGGATATAACAGCTCCACGATTGTGAGCCAGTTTTTTTCCTCAGGAAACTGGGTGAACGTTAATAATCGTTATCTCGGTGTTCGCCTCATCCTCAGCACTGATACTCTTTATGGATGGATACGAATGGATGTAGCAGTTAAGGATAGTGTAGTAATAAAGGATTACGCATATAACACTGTAGCAGGTGAAGAAATTATTGCCGGCGAAGGGAGTATTCCGGTAAATGTTGACGGAAAAAATAAAGAAGGTGACTTTGATATTTTTCCAAACCCAGCTGCCTCCATGATGCACCTGAAGCTGGGTGAGGAATTTGCAAATGGATCAATGGTAACCATTATTGATCTTTCAGGGAAGAAGGTTTTTTCCAGGTATATTTCAACTGCCGGAGTTTCTTTTAATATTTCGCAATTGATGAAAGGAACGTATTTTATTGAGATAAAAAATAACGCAGCGATCAAAGTAAAAAAGTTTGAGATAGCAAGATAATCTGAATACGAATTAGCTGACTCCCTTTATGTATTGCAAATTCTCCCGAACTTTGCAGCTATATTCAGATGATGCAGGAAGAAAAGAAAAACATCCGGAATCTTCCGGCTGAGGAATTGAACAAATGGCTTGACTCGCAGGGGGAAAAACCATTCCGCCGTAAACAACTTCACGAATGGCTGTGGCAAAAAGGGGCGCGGTCCTTTGAGGCAATGACCAGTCTTTCAAAACCGCTTCGGGATTCTCTGAACAGGAATTTTTCATTGCCATCACTTTCCATTGATCAAAAACAGCAAAGCAGTGATGGAACAATCAAATTGCGGTTCAAAACTTTTGACGGGCATTTTATCGAAGGAGTATTAATTCCGGCAGATGATCGCATGACTGCCTGTGTTTCATCACAGGTAGGCTGCTCACTTACTTGTTCCTTTTGTGCAACAGGGAAAATGGAGAGGAAAAGAAACCTGGGCTTTGATGAGATTTTTGACCAGGTCGTATTGTTGAATGAAGAAACGAAAAAAGTAACCGGCAGGAGGCTGACCAACATTGTTTATATGGGAATGGGCGAGCCGCTGCTTAACTATTCTGAGGTAATGAAATCAATTGAAAAGATTTCCTCGCCCGATGGATTGGGAATTTCTCCGAGAAGGATTACCATTTCAACTGCGGGTGTTGCCAAGATGATTAAGAAGCTTGGAGACGATGATGTCCGCATCCGTCTTGCACTTTCGATTCACGCTGCTGATGACAGAAAGCGGAATGAGATTATGCCCGTCAATGAGCAGAACAATTTGCAGACACTCATGGAAGCTCTTAATTATTTCTACACCAAAACTTTTAACCGCATATCATTCGAATACATTTTGTTTGACAGGTTCAACGATCAGGTAGAAGATGCACGGGAATTGGTAAAGCTCTGCAAACAGGTACCTGCACGTGTAAATTTAATTGAATACAATACCGTAGAAGGCGTGGAATTTCGAAGATCAAAGGATGACCGTGCGCAATTCTTCTGTGATTACCTGAACAATCACGGGGTAACAGCAACCATCAGGAGAAGCAGGGGAAAGGACATTGATGCCGCGTGCGGTCAGCTGGCGAATAAGTGAAAATACTTACCCGAGATTAGTAATCCAAAAGGCAAATAAGATTGAAGCTGCTTGTGTATTTACTGATCCATGGAAATACGTCAATTTCTCTGACAACCTGACAAGATTTAAGTCTATGTTACATTTCCGGGTAATTCTTTCGGATGAAGTTTGCTGTTATAAAATCCGTAAGAAAAATAAATCACCAGACCGGTTACCAGCCAGAGCACAAAACCGATCCAGCTTGTATAATGTATCTGCGCCATCATGTAAAAGCAGAAGATTAAGCCAAGTACCGGAATTACCGAAAGGTTTTTCACTATGGAATAATAGGTGAGTATGAAACAAAGAATCACGAAGAGCCACATCGGTAAATGGGTTGCAATAGATTTCCCCGTAGAGAAATCAAGCATCTGGTTTTTCCATTCCTGCCCCTGGGTAAAGACTAAAATTATCGCGGCAGCCATTACAACCGGTAAAATATATTTTGCATTAGCATAGGGTGTACGGAATTTGCCCCTGGGTGCCGCCGGGTCGGTTTGCATCTTCAGAACACCGCCGCATACAAGCACAAAGGCAAACAATGTTCCCATAGAAGTAAGATCCAGAACGATGTTTGTCGGAATAACCAGAACAGGAATGATCACCACCCACATGGTTACCAGGGTGGAGAAGGAGGGTGTCTTGAACCTGGGATGGATCGTTGCAAATTTTTTGGGCAGCAAACCATCGCGGCTCATGCTCATCCAGATTCTTGGCTGTCCTAACTGAAATACAAGCAGTACACTGGCCATGGCAACAACTGCACTGATGGCAATGACTCCTGAAATCCAGTTGAGATTCACTTTCTCAAAAACAAATGCCAGTGGATCACCTACTGCAAGCTGATCGTATTTAACCATGCCGGTAAGAACCAATGCGATCACCACATACAGAATGGTACAAATGATGATAGAATACATAATGCTTTTCGGCAGATCACGCTCAGGATTCTTGCATTCCTCCGCCGTTGTGCTGATTGCATCAAAGCCTATGTAGGCAAAGAAGACAGCCGATACGCCCGAGAGAACTCCTGTAATTCCATTCGGTAAAAATGGATTCCAGTTTTCAGCATTCACATAAAAAACACCAAGGATAATCACCATCAAAACAATGGTGAGCTTAATGGCAACCATGATGTTGCTGGCATTCCGCGTTTCCTTAATTCCGCGGTAAATAAGAACAGTAATGATCATTACAATTAGAATGGCAGGAAGGTCCGCTATCAGGTGAAAACCGGCGATAACAGGAGCATTTGTCCAAGCGAGATAAGAAGTTTTTTCTGCTGTATTAAGATCAGTCATCGCAAATCCTGAGGTTAATTTAGCCGCAACATCATTAAAGCCGTTGCGTGCAGATACATAATCAATGCTTGCCCACTCAGGAACATGAATACCATGAATGCCGAGAACGGGAATATTAATTTTATCCAGTAAACCGGTAAAATAATCAGACCATGAAACTGCTACCACCACATTTCCTACTGCATATTCCATGATCAATGCCCACCCTATGAACCACGCAACCAATTCGCCGAATGCTACATAAGAGTAGGTATAGGCGCTACCTGAAACAGGAACCAATGAAGCAAACTCTGCATATGCAAAAGCAGTAAATCCGCACGCAAAAGCAATGAAAATGAAAAGCAGGACTACTCCGGGTCCTCCTTGAAAACTCGCATTGCCGATCGTGCTGAATACCCCTGCACCAATAATGGCTGCAATGCCAAAGGCAGTTAAATCCCGAACGCCGAGATGCTTAGATAATGAAATATGATCAGCATCACTTTCACCTGCTTTCACCTGCTGCAAAATATAATCAACAGATTTTCTGCGGAACAGCTGCCTGAAATTCATAGGGTGATTTTGGACGAATGTAGGGAAACGGAAAAATTAGTTGCAACAAAAGCGAAGCAGATGGTATCTTAAATTTCAGATGAGCCTTAAATCATTCTATGCCTAACTCTTTTTTCTGCCTTTCATCAATTTCTCCCGGTGCATCCAGCATCATGTCTCTTCCCATATTATTTTTCGGGAAGGCAATAAAATCCCGGATGTTTTCCTGGCTGGCAATGATTATTGAGCAGAACCGGTCGAACCCGAAAGCGATGCCGCCATGAGGTGGCGCACCATATTCAAATGCGTTCAGGATGAATCCGAATTTCATTTCCGCTTCTTCTTTTGACAAGCCCAGGATATTAAACATGCGCATTTGATTTTCGCGGTTGTGAATCCGGATAGAGCCCCCGCCGATCTCCACACCATTGATCACCACATCATATGCATTCGCCTTCACTTTTGCCGGGTCTGTTTTAAGATACGCATTATCTTCTGTTCTCCAGGAAGTGAAAGGATGGTGCATGGCACTCCATCGCTTTTCAACTCTATCATATTCAAGCAAGGGAAAGTCCAGAACCCAAAGAGGCCTGTATGCTTCCTTGTCCCGAAGACCAAGGCGATTTCCCATTTCAAGACGCAGCTCGCCGAGCACCTTTCTGGTTTTGTTTTTTTCACCTGCCAGTATTAAGATCAGGTCACCGGCTTCTGCTCCGAATGATTCTGCAATGGATTTCAATCTTGATGAGGAATAAAATTTTTCAACAGAGGATTTGAATGTGCCCTCAATGCTGCCTGGCTGCCCGGCAGTCAGCCACTTGATATATACTAACCCGGATGCTCCGAGTTGCGGGCGCTTGACAAACTCAGTTAGCTCATCCAGTTGCTTCCGCGAATATTCTGCACAGCCTTTCACACAAATTCCGGCCACCATTTCTGCCTCATCAAAAACTTTAAATCCTGTATTATCATCATCGTGCTCCAGCAATGCACACCCAAATGGTTCTTGCTTGAGGTAAGTAAATTTCATGTCAAATCTAATATCGGGTTTGTCATTGCCGTACCACATCATCGCTTCATCATAGCTCATACGTGGAAAATCCGGTAAAACAATCCCTCTGACTTTTTTAAAAACGAATTTTACCAAAGACTCAAACATCTGAAGCACATCTTCCCTTTCAACAAAAGCCATCTCGCAGTCAATCTGTGTAAACTCGGGCTGGCGGTCAGCGCGTAAATCCTCATCGCGGAAACAGCGGACGATCTGGTAATAGCGGTCAAAGCCACTCACCATCAATAGCTGCTTAAAGGTTTGGGGTGACTGTGGCAACGCATAAAACTGGCCGGGATTCAGGCGTGACGGAACAACAAAATCACGGGCGCCTTCAGGGGTAGATTTGATAAGATGCGGAGTCTCCACATCAATAAATCCATGGGAATCGAGGTATTCACGAACTGCTTTTGCAACTTCATGGCGTTGTAATAAATTCTGCTGTAAAGAATTTCTTCGCAGATCAAGGTAACGGTATCTCATCCTTAACTCATCACCGCCGTCTGTCTCGTCTTCGATAGTAAAAGGCGGAGTTTTTGATTCATTTAAAATGGAAAGCTCATCAACAACAATTTCAATTTCACCTGTAGGAAGGCCGGAGTTTTTGTTTGAGCGCTCAACGGCTTTTCCTCTTACAGAGATTACAAACTCACGCCCCAGCACATTTGCTTTTTCCGCTACTGATGTTTTTTGATCCTCATTACCCGGGCGGATACCTTCCGGAAAAACAAGCTGAGTTATTCCATAGCGATCACGCAGGTCAATAAAAATCATTCCTCCGAAGTTGCGGATGCGCTGCACCCATCCGGCAAGGGTTACTTCTTTTCCGGCATCTCCAATTCTTAGCTCGCCGCAGGTATGTGTACGATACAACTTAAAAATTATTCGTTAAAAGTTAACAGGTTTTGTGCGCGCAAAAGTAATTTTTTAAGAACCAGGAAAAGCATTCGCGAAAGATGATGCGCTACTTTTACCGGCATGAGCATCAGAATATTTTGGTTTCTCATATTTCTTCCATTCGGAATGATAAATGCACAGCCTTATTCTCCCGCAAAGGGCCATGTGTTTAATGATTCTCTTATTCCTCGTATTGATGTTTTGATGGACGACGATTCACTTGATGTGATGTATGATGACCTCTATACCGATCACGAGTACCCTGCAACCTTTATCTTTAACAATGGCACTACAACCGACACTCTGGAAAACACCGGAATCCGCATTCGCGGAAATACTTCACAGACTTCTCAGAAAAAATCTTTCAAAATTGATTTTAATGAGTTTGTTCCGGGAAGAAAATTTTATGGTTTGGAAAAGCTGCATCTCAACGGGGAGCATAATGATCCGTGCATCACACGCTCCAAACTTTGTTGGGATATCCTGGAAAGTATTCATGTGCCGGGATCACGGGCAAACCATGTGGATTTATACATCAATGGAGTTTTCTTTGGATTGTATGTGAATGTGGAAGTTGTTGATGAAAACTTTTTGCAAAGCAGGTTCGGAAATAATTATGGAAACCTGTACAAGTGCCTCTATCCCGCTGATCTTTATTACATCAATGGCAATCCCGAAAGCTACAAGCTGATGGTGAATGACCGCAGGGTTTACGAACTTGAAACTAATCAGGATGATGATGACTATAGTGATCTTTCAACCTTCATCTCCATGCTTCACTTTGCCGCAGATTCTGCTTTTGCCACTGAACTGGAGAAACAATTCAATGTGAATTCATTCCTGCGGGCTTACACCCTTGATGTGGCCTCAGGTAACTGGGATGATTATGCCTACAACATCAACAACTATTATCTCTACCACAATCCTGAAACAGGCAAATTTGAGTACATTGTTTATGATACTGACAATACATTCGGTATTGACTGGTTTGGCGTGGATTGGGGAATAAAAGATATTTACTCCTGGTATAATGGAAGTGTGGATCCGGTTTTGGTTGAGCGTATTTTCTCAGTTCCTGAGTTTGTTTCCAGGCTCACCTTTTTTACTGAGCAGCTACAGTCAGGACTCTTTGACACCCTCCATATTTTTCCGAAGATTGATTCGATCCTTGCCATGATCCAAGCATCGGCTGAACAGGATTCATTCCGCACTCTTGATTACGGGTGGGATTATGATGATTTCCAGGATTCATATATTGAGGAAGTGGGATTTCATGTAAAGTACGGGCTGAAACCCTTCTTTACCACCCGGCATGATGCAACAGAAAACCAGCTTCAGCCAAATGATGTAATTCCTGTAATCAGTAATGTAAATCATTTGCCACGAGTGGTTCACCCCAATGATTCTGTATTTATAACAGCATGGATTGAAGATGAGCTGATTCCTTCTTCAACTCAGCTTACCTATAAAATTAACAGCGGATCCTTAAGCATTATAAGCATGTTTGATGATGGAATTCATCAGGATGGAATGGCAGGCGATGAGATTTATGGTGCCGCCATCATCGCACCCAATATTTTTTTCGATACCATTTATTACTTTGTTACTGCTGCGGATGTGAATGCGCAAGCCGGACGTGAGCCCCGCGAAGGTTTCAACTACGTTATTATTTCTCCTGATCCCCATCTTGTTTTTAATGAGCTGATGGCATCCAATTCGTCAGCCGTGGCTGATGAGTATGGCGAATTTGATGACTGGCTTGAGATATACAACCCTGATTCTTTCCCGGTTTTTCTCGGAGATAAATTCTTAAGTGATGAAGCTGGCAATACGGATAAATGGCGGCTTCCGTCTGTTCAGATTCCTGCTAACGGGTTTATTCTGGTTTGGTGTGACGCACAATCTTATCAGGGTGAATTTCATTCTGATTTCAAGCTGTACGCCGGTGGTGAGCAGGTAATGATGTATGAACAAACAGGTTTAAAAAGCCAGCTGCTCGACTCGCTTGCTTTCAGCCAGCAGACAACAAACGTTTCTGTGGGTTGTTTTCCTGATGGAATTCTTCCGGTCATTGTCATGCAGTCACCTACACCGGGTTATTCCAACCTGAACACAGGAATTCTGTCATTTGGAAATAATCAATTTGGTGTAGAAATTTTCCCGAATCCCTTTCATGATAATTTAAGGATTGATATAAGCGTTGAAGAGATTGAAATTCTTTCCATCGAAATAATGTTTCTTACTGGTGTAAAAATTTTCACAATGAAAACTAATGAATTGCAACCTGGTAGATATTCTTACTCTATTCCTGAAAATAATTTAGCCGGTCTCACGGCCGGAATTTACCTGATCAGGATTTCAGGGCTGAAGGATCATTCAACATTTAATTTCATTCAGAAAATTGTAAGGAATTAAAATGATTCGCGGGGCCTCGATTTTATTTATTGCAATGTTATTTTTCAAAGAGAATCTTTCTGCGCAGCAGTTTATCCTGTACAGCTCGCAGTGGGTTGATGCAGGCTCCAGGTCAGCGGGTAAAACATCTTCGGTTATTTATATTGACAGCACACGCATTACCATCGAACAGGGTGAATCACATTTGTATCTCGATATTAAAAGCAGGCAGCGGCGCGAAGCAAATTTCTTTTACACAGTGATTGATTATAATGATGCTGAATGTTCTGCCATGTTTTCTCCGGAGCAAATGACTTTCGAATATCAGTCAGGTCAATATCGCCTGAAATATTATATTGATTCCATTCAGCAGGAAAAAAGCGAGGCGCTTGAGACAGAGGAATCTGATGAAGAAGAAGAATCCGATTCCGCCAGCAATGATTCGGTAAAAGCTGACAACAAAATTTATCTTAATACTGAGCTGCCTCCTGAATTTCCCGGAGGGAATGAAGCTATGAAGTCATGGCTTGCAGAAAATACAAAGTATCCTGCAGCGGCGAGGAAAGATAAGATCATGGGGCTTGTGGAAGTAAGTGCAGTAATAGAGAAAAACGGATCGCTTTCAGATATTAAGGTGAAGCGTGATATTGGTGGGGGATGCGGCGCAGAGGCGATGCGTGTAGTAAAGCAAATGCCTTCATGGGTTGCGGGTCAGATTAAAAACGAGGACAAGCGTGTCAGGGTCAAGATCAAAGTCTTTTTCCCCCCGAAATGAAATAATCATAGGATTTAATTGTCCCGGCACTCAGGTATAAAACTGATTTCCGGCGAACAGCCTCCAGGATATCAACTCTGAAATACATACATGAAGGCATGAATGCTGCCATCATTCAATAAGCCATTACCGGAACTACCCTGGGCCTGATGCTCCTGACCGCATCCGCTATGGCTTTGATGTGCTCAGGGGTTGTGCCACAGCATCCACCCGCGATATTTATAAATCCTGCTTCAGCAAATTCCCTCATTACTGTGGCCATGTGATCCGGGGTTTCATCATACTCACCAAACTGGTTTGGCAGGCCGGCATTGGGATAGCAGCTAACGTAACAATCAGCTACAACCGACAACTCCTCTAAATAAGGACGCATTAACTCCGCACCAAGAGCACAGTTCAATCCTGCAGCAAGTGGTTCAGCATGTGAAATGGAATTCCAGAATGCTTCAGGTGTTTGCCCGCTTAATGTTCGTCCGCTTTGATCAGTGATGGTTCCTGATATCATGATCGGAATTTCTTTTCCTTCCTGCTCAAAATATTCCTGAATGGCATACAGTGCAGCCTTTGCATTCAGGGTATCAAAAATAGTTTCAACGAGGAGCAGGTCAACTCCGCCATCCATTAACCCGCGGACCTGTTCAGTATAAGCTTCGACCAATTGATCAAAAGTGATGGCGCGAAAGCCCGGATTATTCACATCAGGTGAAAGGGATGCTGTTTTACTGGTTGGACCCAGGGCACCCGCAACGAATCTCTGATTATCAGGAGCTGAAAACTTGTGAGCGGCTTTTTTAGCAATCGTAGCTGCTGCGAAATTGATTTCATACACCAGGGATTCAAGCTTGTAATCTGCAAGTGAAACTGAAGTGGAATTGAAAGTATTGGTTTCGATGATATCCGCTCCGGCCTGCAGGTATGCCTCATGAATCTCAGTGATGATATTTGGCTGGGTGATGCAAAGCAAATCATTGCATCCTTTTAATGGTGACGGATGATCTTTGAATTTTTGCCCGCGATATTCCTCTTCACTCAGCTTGTATCTCTGGATCATGGTGCCCATGGCACCGTCGAGTATCGCAATCCTCTTTTCTAAAATTTCATTAAGGTTCATTGACATTTTTTTTTAGGATGAAACGATTATACCGGCATCCTATCAGGAAATTCAGAGAGTGAATCTTTCGACCACTTATCTTCATCCCGAGCTTTCTGCGGGATCAGGAATCAGCACCCACCGGGATGGGTGGCTAAGACATCAAAGGGCCTGTCCCTCAGTCTTTCTTGATAAGATGGTGTAAATGTAAATACCGCTTGTCACATTCTCAAAATATTTCTCTTAGAAGCTGCTTGGAAATTAATAGAAACTTTAAAATTTAATGTTTGACTGGCTGCAACCTGACTCGCACAGAGGTCACCCTAAGCTTGATGAAGGGTAAATTAATTTCGGATTGAATTCCAAACAGCTTCTTATGTTAACAGATGCCGATGCCTGCGTGGCAGTCAATGAGCATTGTATCGGTACTTTACGACAGACATAGTGTAAATGAGAACTAGTCCAACAAAGTAAAACTTTTGTAAGAAATATTATTACTTCTAATCAGCGAATAAAACTTTTGTTGTCATCAACAGCTGAGGAAAGATATTTAGATTTTATAAAAACATATCCTTCTTTATTGAAGATTTCCACTTAAATTTATTGCTTCGTTTGTGGGAATGACACCTGAATATTTTAGCAAGGTGAGAAAAAAAATATTAAAAGTAATCTACAAAAAAAATCAACATTTCTTAAGGTACCTTAATTTACATAAGTAAAAGAGTTTTTACTTTCGCAACATTAATTGACATTTTTAAAATTTAATAAAATGAAAAGCGTAAAAAAAATAAATTTTGCAGTTTTAATAGGAGCATTTATTTTGCTTTCCGCCTTTACAATTAGCAATGCTATTAACTGGCAAATTAAAGATGGTTATAGCATCAAGTTTGCAGGTTCGAATGCCGAAGGAGAATTTGAAAAAATAAACGGAGATATTGCCTTTGATGCTGACAATTTATCTACTTCAAAAATGTCAATAAATGTGGATGTTGCCTCTATTGCAACAGGTAATTGGCTAAAAAACAGACACGCAAAAACTGACAAATGGTTTGATGCAGACAAATATTCCAAAATTAGTTTTAAATCATCTAATTTTTCAAAATCAGAAAATGGATTTATAGTATATGGTTTTTTGGAAATGCACGGGGTAAAAAAACAAATTAGTATTCCTTTTACTTTTATAAATCATACTTTTAAAGGTACTTTTAGTGTAAACAGAATTGATTTTGGAATTGGCACATTAGAAGGAATGTCTAAAAAAGTTTCTAATGCGATAAAATTAGAAATTTCGGTACCCGTAATTAAAGAGTAAAGTGTTAGACTAAACAATTGGCATCCCAAAAACGATGTGCGTAATTAACATGACTTGTAATCATAATATTTCGATGGATGGCAACCCACTTTAATACCTGACCGATGTAAGTATCTTCACTCCCAATTTTTATAGCAATGATTTATTCAATGACGGGGTTTGGAAAAGCCGAATTAACCAGAGAGGGGAAATCCATAAGGGTGGAATTGCGGTCACTGAATAGTCGCTACTTTGATTTAAATCTTCGCACTCCATTATCATTCCGTGAAAAAGAGTCTGAAGTCAGATCCATTCTGAATGAAAAGCTGCAGAGAGGAAAAATAGATGCATTCATTTCCATTGAAAGCGGAATTGAGGAAAAAGCTTCAATCAATAAAGAGCTTGTGATGAAATATTATACGGAGCTCAGGGAGTTATCAAAGGATATGAATGCAGGCGAAAGCAATTTGTTTACTCTGGCTATGCAAATGCCCGAGGTAATGAATTCTCAAAAACCGGAGGAGGATCCGGACGATTGGAATATGGTTAAGGAAACGTTGATGTCGGCACTGAATGATATCATGGAATTCAGGTTGAGGGAAGGTAAGGAATTAGAGAATGCACTTAAGAAGCATGTAATGATGGTTTTGCAGTTATTGAAGGCGGCAGAGCAATTTGAATCTGAGCGCAGAGAGCTTATTCGGACACGGTTGCGGACTCAGTTGCAGGAGCTTATTTCTGCTGATGGATATGATCGTAACCGTTTTGAGCAGGAATTGATATACTACATTGAACGCCTCGATTTTACTGAGGAGAAAGTAAGATTGCGCAGCCATTGCGATTTCTTTTTGAAAACCCTCGATGATAAGGAATCGAATGGAAGGAGGCTCGGCTTTATTTCACAGGAGATCGGCAGGGAAATCAATACCCTCGGATCAAAAGCAAATCATGCCGGAATTCAAAAATTTATTGTGCTCATGAAGGACGAACTGGAGAAGATCAAGGAGCAGTTACTGAATGTTCTTTAATATTGATGTAAGAGTTTACCTTGTAAACCGGAATTTACATAAGCCTTTGAGATATACTGCCATTATATTGCTGCTTCTTGTTTCTGTTTTCTTTTCAGCAGGATATTTTATAGTATTCCAGGCAGAGCGACAGCAAATTAAAAATGACATGACCGCCATAATTGAATCAGGTCATCTTGAGTCCAGCTATGTAACCCTGGAATTAACACCGCAGGAATTCAAAAAGCTGAATATTAATAAAGATGAGTTGAGGATCAATGGTTCCTTATACGATATTGTTATCCGGGAGAGATCAGGAGAAAAAATAAAGCTTGTTTGCCTGCTGGATAAAAAAGAAACCAGTTTACTTGCATCCCTGAGATCAATTTACACAGAACTTCCTTTTGCCGGCAATTCCCTTCCTCATCAGCTGATTTCATTTCTGCAAAATTGTTTTCATGAAAATGCAGAAAGTCAGGGCGGTTATTTTCCTTGCTTGGAAATATTATTGCACAAAGAATGCTTCTGTTACTTTTCCCCTGCTATGGAAGTAATCAATCCTCCCCCGGTTTCATGACATGAGAATGCTTTTATGAGTCCATGCTTCACTACTTCAGTGAGCATGCGGTTAATTATTTCATCTCAATAAAAATCTTTATCATGAAATTCAATTTTCTATTGATCATCCTTATTATTTTATGTCAAAATCTCTTTTCTCAGAACCTCCCTGCTGATACTTCCAATCGTGTTATTAACCTGGATGAAGTAGTTGTTTCTGCAAATAAAGTCACAGAGGATAAAAAAAACGTTGCACAGCAGATTGAATCAATTTCAGCGAAGCAGATTGCCCAGGCAAATCCTCAAACTACTGCTGACTTGCTGCAGCAGACAGGACAGGTACTGGTCCAGAAATCACAGCTTGGGGGAGGAAGCCCCATACTGCGCGGCTTTGAAGCCAGCCGCGTGGTTCTGATGGTGGATGACGTGCGAATGAATAATATCATATACCGGTCAGGTCATTTGCAGAACATCATAACCATTGACCCTTCCATGCTTGAGCGGGTTGAGATTCTGTTCGGCCCATCCTCTACCGTTTACGGAAGCGATGCACTCGGTGGTGTTATTCACTTCCATACCAGGAAACCGCAACTCAGCTCCGTGGCGGGCAAATCGTATGTGAACGGAAACTACGGACTTCGTTATTCTTCCGCTGATCGGGAAAAAAACGGTCACCTGAATTTTAATATCGGGGGAACGAAATTAGCATCGCTCACATCTGTTACATACTCTGACTTTGATGACCTTGTCCAGGGTAAAAACCTGAATGATATTGCGGACAGCACCTGGCTTCGTCCCTATTATGTGGAGCATATAAGCGGTAAAGATTCTTTGATAGCCAATGAAAATATTTACAAGCAGGTTCAGTCGGGCTATTCACAGTATGATATCCTGCAAAAATTCCTGTTCAGGCAGAACGATCATGTGCGGCATCTGCTCAACCTTCAGCTTTCCAATTCATCGGATGTGCCACGCTATGACCGGCTCACTGATCCCGATGTTGCAACGGTATTGCGAAACGCAGAATGGTATTATGGCCCGCAGTTTCGCACGCTGGCATCGTATGAGCTTGATATTGAAAATGTCTCCGGCTTCTTCACGGAATATCGCGCAGGCATTAATTTTCAGAGCATTGAGGAAAGCCGTCATCAGCGCCGCTTCGGTCGAACCGGCTTGCAGAACAGAAACGAGAATGTAAATGTCCTGGGCTTTGACCTGGATGCCAGAAAGAGTTCGCTAAAGAATGATTTCCGCCTGGGCTTTGACGGGCAGGTAAATTCCCTCAAGTCAACTGCTGACGAGCGTGACATTGAAACCGGTGAAGTTTCTTCATTAGATACCCGATATCCGGATGGCGATAACAGGATGAGCAATTTTGGATTGTATGCAACCCATACTTATCACATCAACGATCAGTGGTTATTGAATGCCGGACTGAGGTTGCAGTATATTTCACTCCATTCAACCTTTGTGAGCAAGGATTTTTTTGATTTCCCTTTCGATGATGTTGACCAGTCACATTTACCCCTCAGCGGATCATTCGGAATTATCCGGAATGGAAAATCAGGGTTGCGGGCTGCATTGATGGGATCAACAGGATTCAGGGCTCCTAATGTGGACGACCTTGCCAAGGTTTTTGAATCAGAACCGGGAATTGTAATTGTTCCAAATCCCGGCCTCGCTCCCGAAAGGACTTATAATATTGATCTCAATCTGAGCAAAACGTTCAGTAATAAAGTAAAAATTGAGGCGGTTGGTTTTTACACCTTGTTCCGGGATGCCATTGTTACCGATGCATTTACCCTGAATGGGGATGACTCAATCTTTTTTAATGGTGAATCAAGTGCTGTCTTCGCTAACCAGAATAAAGGGAAGGCTTTTTTGTATGGTGCCAGTGGAAATCTTTTAATTGATTTCAATGATCATCTGTCAGTGATCAGCACAATGAGTTACACCCATGGCAGGATTGTGACGGATACCGGCAATGCCCCCCTTGATCATATCCCGCCGGTAATCGGCAAAACATCTGTTATTTACAGCCTCCGGGGTTTTCGTGGTGAGGTGGCTGCACATTACAACGGATGGAAGCATATTGAAGATTATTACCCGAATGGTGAGGATAATGAGCAATACGCTACGCCTGAAGGGATGCCATCCTGGTGGACGTTGAATCTTCGGCTTGAATATAAGCTTAACAAATACCTGACGGTTCAAGCTGCGTGCGAAAATATTTTCGATTCCAATTACCGTGTGTTTGCTTCGGGCATCAGCGCGCCGGGAAGAAATTTCATCACAGGTGTAAGAGGAAGTTTTTAATTTGGAATTGACATTTTATTTCACCGGCGCGGTATTATCCGGGCCGGTTTTTTTCATTGACATATCGGATCGCATAAGTCTGCAGAATGAATTCTTTACGAAATTTGCTGAAATAATTTTTTATTGATGAATCCGCTTCACAAGAAAATCCGGTTGCAGGAAAATCAAATCATCGCCACAGTAAATGCCCCGAAGGATTTTCATAAGGTACTCGAGCCATTGCCAAAGGGTGTAAGGATTCAGAATAACCTGAATAAAAGCTTTCTCCATCTCTACTGGTTTGTAAAATCGAAAACCGAAATGGAAGCCCAGCTCCCGGTGATTTTAAAAGCAATGAAGGATGAAACACTGGTTTGGGCTTTTTATCCAAAGGGAACCTCAGGAATTCAAACCGATCTGACACGTGATAAGGGATGGGATGCGTTGATGATGCGCGATGATCTTCGGTGGATCTCCATGATTTCATATGATGAAACCTGGACAGCATTTGCATTCCGGAAGAAAACAGAGAAAGACAAAAGACTTGAATCAAAACCGGTGAACCGTGAGATCTTCAGGTGGGCCGATTCGAAAACAAAAATCATCACCCTGCCCGATGATGTGCATATAGCCCTGAATAAAAACCCGGAGGCGAAAAATATTTTTGATTCACTCGCCTTTTCCCATCGCAGGGAATATATTGAATGGATCATTACAGCAAAGCGTAAAGAAACACGGCTTAAGCGCATTGAGGGGATGATGGAGCGGCTTCTGAAAGGGTGGAAAAATCCTGCGGGACGAAATTGATGAAATATCCTCCTCTCATCCATACTGAATTCCTTCATTTCTGACTTTGAACCCTTAGAAATAAAAAAACCCCCTGACAACTTGCCAGAGGGTCTACTGTTCAAGAGAAACACCTTGTAATATTTACCGTCAGACCGTATCCATCCGAAATCATTTTTGATGGTAATGATATAGCAGCAGTTTTGTGAATATTAGTTTTACTGCTTCATATTATCTGATTCATGGCTTTCAATTTAACCTCCCAATTCCAGCCGACAGGCGATCAGCCGGAAGCCATTGCACAACTTGCCGAGGGGGTTTCTTCGGGGGACAAGCACCAGATTCTGCTTGGTGTAACGGGTTCAGGTAAAACTTTTACCATTGCCAATGTGATTCAGAAAGTACAGAAGCCAACCCTGATTCTAAGTCACAACAAGACTTTAGTTGCCCAGCTCTATGGTGAGTTCCGGCAATTTTTTCCTGATAATGCGGTGGAGTATTTCGTTTCCTATTACGATTACTACCAGCCCGAAGCCTACCTCCCGACCACCAATACCTACATCGAGAAAGACCTTTCCATCAACCAGGAAATTGAAAAGCTGAGGTTGCGCACCACCTCATCCCTCATGAGCGGGAGAAGGGATATCATCGTGGTTGCATCCGTATCATGCATTTTCGGGATTGGAAATCCAACAGAATACACCCGTGGAATCATCCGCTTTCAGGCGGGTGAGACGAGAAGCAGGAACAGCCTGCTTTACCAGCTTGTGGACAGCCTTTATTCCAGGAGTGAAGACAGCTCCAACGGAACATTCAGGGTAAAGGGTGATGTGGTGGAGGTGAACCTGCCATATGCGGATTATGGTTACCGCATTTCATTCTTCGGGGATCTGATTGAAGAGATTGAAACATTTGTTCGTGAAACAGGCAAGCGCATTGGCAGGATTGACAATGCCGCCATCTTCCCTGCCAATATGTACCTCGCGCCAAAGGATCAGTTCAATACCATCATGAATGAGATTCAGGATGATATGCATAAGCAGGTGGATTATTTTGAGCACGTGGGCAAGGTGATTGAAGCCACCCGCCTCAAAGAGCGCGTAGAATTCGATCTGGAGATGATGAAGGAGCTGGGTTACTGTTCAGGCATTGAAAACTATTCACGTTACCTCGACCGCAGAAACCCCGGCGAGCGTCCTTTTTGCCTGCTCGATTATTTCCCGGATGATTTTCTGATGGTGATTGATGAGAGCCATGCCACTGTGCCGCAGGTACGTGGCATGTATGGCGGTGACCGCTCCCGCAAGCAGATCCTTGTTGAATATGGTTTCCGGCTTGCATCGGCACTGGACAACCGGCCGCTAAACTGGCAGGAATTTGAAAACCTCACGCACCAGATGATCTATGTGAGCGCCACACCGGGTGAATATGAAATGGAGCAGACGGAGGGTGAATTTGTGGAGCAGGTGGTGCGTCCCACAGGGTTGCTGGAGCCGCCCATTGATGTGCGCCCGAGCATTAACCAGGTGGATGACCTTTTGGAAATGATTGATGAGCGCACAAAGCTGGGAGACCGTATCTTGGTAACCACCCTTACTAAGCGGATGGCGGAAGAGCTTGCCAAATACATG
>JBDSEA010000142.1:0-13545 GCA_039920305.1 Chitinophagales bacterium | reverse complement strand
ATGGTTGTGCCTTCTTCCACCTGGGTTTCAATCCCGTCTATGGTAACTTTAATCATTTCTAAAAAAATATTTGGCATAAAGCTAAAAGTCAAAAGCGCACTCTACGGTTTTGATGTTGTGCTTTTTGCTTTTAGCTTCTTTGTAATTGTAACGATACTTGAAGCAATAATTTTTGAAATTTCATCAGCTTCGTTCAACAGCTTTTTCATCTGTGCATCCCTAATCTCTAACGCATCTCTCATAAGGCAAAACCAGTATTTTGTTTCGTTGGCTGATTTAAGTGGAATCCTATAATAACAGGCCATCTCTTTGTCTGAATTCCCAGACCGTCCTTCAATAACATTTGCACCAATTGAGGTCGAAGACCGAATCAACAGCTTGAAGAAAGGTTCATTAACTCTGTCCTTCCAATTTTGTTCTTTCAAAAACTTTATCACATTCAATGAAAATTTATATGCCCTGTACTTGATGTCTTCCAAGGTTGTTTGCTTTTAGCTTTTGGCTTTTAGCTTGCTGTCAAAATCTTTTCTCCGATTCCGTAATTCCTTACCAAACATTCTTTAGGGTTCGTTGCATGCCATTCAAATTCATTCCTGAAATGCCGAATCGCCGAAGCAACAGGCCACGCTGCCGCATCACCCAGCGGACAGATGGTGTTGCCCTCAATTTTTTTCTGCACATCCCACAGCAAATCTATGTCGCTTATTTTTCCATGACCGTATTCGATGTTGTGAAGAATGCGTTCCATCCAGCCTGTTCCTTCTCTGCAAGGCGAACATTGTCCGCAGCTTTCATGATGATAGAACCGGGTAAAATTCCATGTATTTCTCACGATGCACTGATCTTCATCATAAACAATAAAGCCTCCGGATCCGAGCATGGTTCCCGTTAGAAATCCACCATCGCTGAGTGACTCATAACTCATTAACCGCTGTTCCCCTGATGTAGTTTTCAAAATTAATTCTGAAGGCAGAATAGGAACAGACGAGCCACCTGCAACCACAGCCTTCATTTTTTTTCCATCCGCTATTCCACCGCACCATTCATCACTGAAAATAAATTCTTCAACAGGAAGGCCAAGCTCGATTTCATAAACGCCCGGATTATTGATATTTCCGCAGGCAGAAATCAATTTTGTTCCGGTACTCTTTGCAGTTCCAATTTTTGCATATTCCTCGCCTGTGTTATTAACGATCCAGGGTACTGCCGCAATGCTCTCCACATTGTTTACCACGGTAGGCATGCCATATAAGCCGCTCACAGCAGGAAAAGGCGGCTTGATACGGGGAAGTCCCCGCTTGCCTTCCAGTGATTCGAGCAGGGCAGTTTCTTCTCCACAGATATAGGCACCCGCACCGGGATGAACGATAATTTCCAGATTGTATCCTTTGCCGAGGATGTTTTGTCCTAAAAAGCCTGCCTGCTTCGCTTCTGCAATTGCCTGCTGTAAAATTTTATTGATCCACCGGAATTCACCACGAACATAAATGAAGGAAAGACTGGCTTCAAGAGCAAAGCTTGAGGTGATCATTCCTTCAATAAGAAGGTGCGGAAGGTATTCCATAAGAAAGCGGTCTTTGAATGTACCGGGCTCGCTCTCATCAGCGTTACACACGAGATATCTTGGCCGACCGGATTTTTTGTCGAGAAAACTCCACTTCATACCTGTTGGAAATCCTGCGCCTCCTCTTCCCCGCAGTCCGCTATTTTTCACCTCCTCAATCACCTCATTCGGAGCCATCTTCAAGGCCTTCTCAACGGAAGCATACCCACCATTGGCGCGATAGACATCAAATGATTTGATGCCTTCAACATTTATTTTATCGAGAAGAATTTTATGTGACATTGACCTTGAATTAGAAAATAGAAAACGGAAATTGGAAAATAATTTTCAGGCTCTGAATTACCATTTCTGTTTTCAGTTTTAATCTTAATTACTTACAGCGACCCTGTTCCTTAATTCATTTAACAACATTTCTATTTTATCTTCTGAGTCGAGATGCTCATGAAAGTTCTCACCGCACTGGAGCATCGGAGCATATCCGCAGGCGGCAAGGCATTCCACTCTTTTGATGGTAAACAATCCATCCGCAGTTGTTTCACCGGACTTAATTCCCAGCTTCTGCTGAAGAGTGGAAATCAATTTTTCAGCCCCCCTGATCTCACATGGACTTGTATGGCATACCTCCAGCAAAAATCTACCCACTGGTTTCAGGTTGTACATCGAATAAAATGTCGCAACTTCGTATACCTCAATGGGTTGTATGTTCAAAAGATGAGCGACATAATCCATTGCTTCAACACTCAGATAACCACCAAATTCATCCTGTGCCAGATGCAGCATCGGAAGCAAGGCAGATTTTTGCTTACCCGCCGGATAATGCGAAATAATTTCATTCGCCCTTTCCAGGACTGATGTACCAAATTCAATTTTTCTTCCGGTCTTTATGGCAAGCATTCAAAGTGCAGTTGGCCTGCAAAAATAATCTGAAAGTCAACGCCTGCATAAATTTCCGGACTGCTGTATCTCTCAGATTTGAATAAATCCAGGTTTCTGCCTTTGCAGAAAATGAACCAACGAAATTTTTTTGTCCCGTTAGGGACAACCTTTTGGTAGAAAATGAATCAATGAAATTTGTTTTGTCCCGTTAGGGACAACCTTTTGGTAGAAAAATTATTATTTTTTTGTCCCGTTAGGGACAACCTTTTGGTGGAAAATGAATCAATGAAATTTGTTTTGTCCCGTCAGGACATTCTTTTACCAATGAATTTTATTTCGTTCCCCCTTGACGGTTATTTTGCCGCGCCATCAATACCCGGTTTCCAGTCATAAAATTCAAACAGATATTTTTCCTTATATTCAATTTCAAATTTGGCGAGCAGCTCAAGATATTCTTCACGAAAAGTTTTTGAGCGGTGATGCCGCTCCTGGTTGATGATGTATTTGATTACCGGATCTCGCTGAGTCCGCGAATTAGAAAATGCACCATATCCCTCCTGCCATTGAAATTTTCCCTTCACCAATTTGTTTTCGTTGATCCAAAGAGATGATCCTGATTTAATTCTTGACATCTGATCTGAAACTTTCATGGTCACCGGCAATTCAAAAAATACATGAACGTGGTCGAGCCATCCGCCAACGGCAAGGGGGAATGATCCATCGTTTTTCAAAATGCCGCTGATGTATTTATGCAAATCGTCACGAAAATTCCGGGTGATGCAATTATCTCTTCCCTTCACCGCGAAGACACCATGAATGTTGATTTGCGAATAGGTGTTTGCCATTTGGATGATTTGCGAAATGAAAAAAATGCTGTTTTGTATGTTCCAACAAATTCTACTACCATAAGGTTGTCCCTACGGGACAAAATGAATCTGCTTGTTTTAATTCTACCATATGGTTGTCCCTACGGGACAAAATGATGATGATTTCAATAACATAGCGGTAATTCTTCAAGAAAAAGGTAATGGTGAAAACCTATGCATCCAGTTCACCCGCAATCACATTCAGGCTGCTCAGTGTGACAATTGCATCCGAAATAAATTGACCCTTTACCATTTCCGTGTAGGCCTGGTAATAAATAAAGCAGGGACGGCGAAAATGCAGTCTGTATGGTGTTCTTCCCCCCTGGCTGATCAGGTAAAATCCGAGTTCGCCATTGGCGCCCTCGACAGCATGATATACCTCACCCGGGGGAACATCAATTTCTCCCATCACAATTTTGAATTGATAGATGAGAGCTTCCATATTGTTATACACCTCCGCTTTTTCCGGCAGATAATACTGCGGAACATCAGCATGAAAGGAGGTTTTATCTTCAAGCCTATCAATCTTTTCTATAGCCTGTTTTATAATGCTCAGTGATTGCCACATCTCTTCATTCCGCACGAGATAACGATCATAGGTATCACCCTTTGTTCCAACAGGTACTACGAAATTAAAATCCTGGTAGGAGGAATAGGGTTGCATTACACGAACATCGTAATCAACCCCTGCAGCACGAAGGTTGGGCCCCGTAAACCCATAGTTGAGTGCGCGCTCCGCACTGATGGGTCCTGCGCCCTGTGTTCTATCCATGAAGATCCTGCTGCGTGTAAAAAGTGTTTCAAACTCCTTTAGCGCCTTCGGATATTCTTTCATGAACTCATCAAGTTTTCTCCACGCAATATCATTGAAATCTCTTTCGAGCCCGCCGACCCGCCCGATGTTGGTGGTGAGGCGTGAACCGCAAACTTCTTCCCATATCTCGTAAATCTTTTCGCGATGCTGCATAAGGTAAAGAAAGCCTGAATAGGCACCGGTATCTACACCAAGAATGGAATTGCAGATAAGATGATCTGCAATACGCGCAAGCTCCATGATGATCACCCGGAGATACTCAACACGCTTGGGCAGGGTAATTCCAAGCAGCTTCTCAACAGTCAGATGCCATCCCATATTATTGATAGGTGCTGAACAATAGTTCAGGCGATCAGTAAGGGGTGTTATCTGGTAATATGGACGGTGCTCAGCAATTTTTTCAAAGGCCCGGTGTATGTATCCAATGGTGGTTTCACCACTTACGATCCGCTCCCCATCAATTTCAAGGATGTTTTGAAAAACACCATGTGTTGCAGGATGTGTGGGACCAAGGTTAAGAGTGATGGTTTCTTTTTCAAGAGCGCCTTCACCGAGGGGAACATGAGGATTATTTGCAGGCATTTATTAGAAAATAGAAAAAGGAAAAAAGAAAATGGTGCGGGTTAACAGTAAAATACTTCCTGCAGATTTGTCTTTTTGACAGCAGCATTCTTTTCCTGTTCGCGAATTAAAAAATTGATGTAGCCAATTAAGAATTCTTAATGCTTCGTTAATCTGATCAACAATCTTTTCAAGTTCATCATTTAAATTATAGTTGTTATCGGCACCGGCAATCATTTTATCCCATAACTCTTAAAGAGATCCGCGACTCTGCCTGCAGACTTGAATATCCTCCTGATAATGAAATCTTCCATAGCCTTGAGCAATGTTTTGCGTTGTTGAATAAGAAGCGCGCCTTGTATTTTGAGTTAAAGCAAATTGCTCTTCCTTGGAAACTTCTTTGTCAACTTAAAGATAGCTTTTCTTATCTCCCGACATTTTCTCCAGCATTCAAAATCCTGAAAACTTCGGAACAGAGTTGCAGTGAGAGGCGAGTTACCATTTTCCATATTCTAATTTCCAATTTCTTCACTGAACAATTTCCTATTTTCCCATTTCTATTTTTCAATTTCTTTACTGATCTGCTCTTATAAGTCGGGGATCCCTTCCGAACATTTCATCATTCTTGTCCTTGCGCGTATTGTCTTCAAGCGGATATTCCTTTCTCAATGGAAAAATGGTCATATCATCCACATTAAGGATTCTCTTCAGATTCGGATGTCCTTCGAAAATGACTCCATAAAAATCATAAGTCTCCCTTTCCATCCAGTTTGTGCTGGACCAGAGGGTAGTCATTGTTGGTGCTTTTGGCGAATCACCCGCAAGAGGAAGCTTTACACGCAGCCTTATGTTATTTGTAAAGCTGTGCAAGTGGTATATCACATCAAATTTACGAACGCGGTCAGGATAATGAACGGCACAGAGATCAGTAAGAAATACAAAATCCAGTTCCTCATCGCCTTTCAAAAATTCCATTACCTGAATTATGCGATCACTGTCAGTGGATACACTCATGATCCCGAATTGCAACTCCGTATCAGCGATCCTGTCGCCAAATTTTTCTTTAAGTCTTTCGAGTATCCTTTCGTTCGTTAGCATTATGTTTCGGTACCAGACTTCAATTTTCAAAAGTTTTAATTCCATACGATTCCAGAATGTCCTTGTATTCTCCTGAATTCCTTCTTCGCATTGGCTCGTTGTGTACCAGTTCCTGAATTTTCATGAACCCATCAATTATCTGTTCAGGACGGGGCGGGCATCCGGGAACATAAACATCAACGGGAATGATCTGATCAATACCCTGGAGCACGGAGTACGTATCAAAAATTCCTCCGCTGCAAGCACAGGCACCAACGGATATTACCCACCTCGGCTCGGCCATCTGCTCGTAAACCTGCTTAAGGATGGGCCCCATCTTCTTGGCTATTGTTCCCATAACCATGAGCAGATCAGCCTGACGCGGTGAAAAACTCACCCTCTCACTTCCAAAGCGTGCCAGGTCATAGTGAGAAGCCATGGTTGACATAAATTCTATCCCACAACATGATGTTGCAAATGGAAGAGGCCAGAGAGAGTTCTTTCTTGCCAGCCCGATCACTTTCTCAAACCGGGTGGCGAAATATCCGTCACCTGTTACACCCTCAGGAGGATTGGCAGCTACATTTATTCTACGTGGCGTGGTTTCAATCAGGCTCTCATTCATATCATTCTCTTTTACTTTTCTATAACAGTTACATTCTATACTTGTTCCCTATTCCCAGTCAAGGGCACCACTTTTAATGATATAAAAAAAGCCTGCAAGCAGTAGTGCCATAAATAATGCCATGGTGATGATTCCATTACTACCCAGCTCATAAAAATTAATTGCCCAGGGATACAAAAAAATTACCTCCACATCAAACAGTACAAATAATATTGCAGTCAGGAAATATTTAATTGCAAATGGCTGACGGGCATTGCCAACTGATTTTATCCCGCTTTCAAAAGCCTGCATCTTTTTCTTAGTGATCAGCTTAGGACCAATGATGTGGGTGATAAACATCACAAAAGCTACAAATCCTCCTGCAAAAATGAATTGCAGAATTATCGGAAAATAATTTGCAGCAGTGGATTGAACAGGTGCGGAACTCATTTGTAACAGCATCACAATTACCCGTTAAAATCGGCACACAAAAGAACGAAGGAAAAGTGACAGATACAAAATGCCCGGATAAGCATACCTGTGAATTCAAAAATCCAGAACTAATCTGCATATCGTTTGTTTCGTTTCTACTTTTATTCCGAAATCCAACATAAAATGTTTATGAGAATACTGCTTCTGCATATTATTGTTTTCTATTCAACATTTCTGTTAGCACAAACTTCCCCCTCACTTAATTCCTCGCAAATCGAGCTTGGATTGAATAAGCTGAATGTGCTTGGAAGTGTGCTTTATATCGCTGCGCATCCTGATGATGAGAACACGCGATTGCTTGCATATCTCGCAAGCGAAAAACATTACCGCACAGGATATCTTTCACTTACGCGCGGTGATGGAGGTCAGAACTTAATCGGAAATGAACAGGGTGAATTGCTTGGATTGATCAGAACACAGGAATTGCTTGCGGCACGGCGTGTGGATGGCGCAGAACAGTTTTTCACCCGGGCAAATGACTTCGGCTATTCAAAGAATCCGGAAGAAACCTTTGCTATCTGGGGCAAGGAGAAAATCCTTGAGGATGTTGTTTATGTTGTCCGGCAGTTTCAGCCCGATGTAATCATCTGCCGGTTTCCTGCTACCGGAGAAGGAGGGCATGGGCATCACACTGCTTCCGCAATACTGGCACAGGAAGCATTTTCGGCTGCCGCCGATCCAAACCGTTTTCCGGAGCAATTAAAGCACCTGGAGGTGTGGCAGGCGAAGCGGCTGTTATGGAACACTTTTCAATTTGGCGGAACAAATACTACTTCTGAAGATCAATTCAAATTTGATGTGGGCCTGTATAATCCCCTGCTTGGTGAAGGGTACCGGGAAATAGCAGCTGAAAGCAGAACAAATCATAAGAGCCAGGCCTTCGGCTCAGAGAAAACACGAGGATCGCAATTGGAATATTTTAAGACCATTATGGGTGAACCCCCTGAAACTGATTTGATGGATGGTGTGAATACTACATGGTCACGCATATTAAATACTGAAAATATACAGTCATCAACAACCAGGATAATTACAGATTATAAGTCGCGGTATCCATCTGCCTCCGTCAAATCCCTCATTGAGCTGCGAACAGTAATTCAAAATTTGAATGAGAGCAATTGGAAAAAACCAAAGATCAAAGAGATAGAAACCCTGATCCTTGCATGCTCAGGCTTATGGTTTGAGGCATATGCAACTGAAACGCAATATACACCCGCACAAAAATTTAACTGGAAGTTTCTGGCGATCAGCAGAAGTGAAGTCTCCATACAATTACAATCTGTTTCACTGCAGAATTTTGATACCACTTTTAATTTTAGTCTTGCAAATAATATGTTGATGACCTACAACCACGAGCAAATATTAGAGGCCACTACACCAATAACACAACCCTATTGGCTGCAGCATGAACATGATCCGGGAAGCTTTACTATTCCTGACCCGGGCTTAACCGGCAAACCCTGGAATGATGAATCCGTAACCGCTGATTTTCAATTTATTATTGCCGGGAAACATTTTGAATTTGTAAGGCCACTGGTCTATAAATATGAAGATCCTACACGTGGAGAGGTTTATAATCCCCTGTCAATTGCGCCTGCTGTTATGGTAAATATTGAAAAGCCGGTGTACATATTCAGCTCAGGCGATTCAAAAGAAATAAAGGTTCAGCTGAAGTCCGCGGCGGCCGATGAAACCGGAAATATTAAATTAAACGTTCCCGGTGGATGGAGTGCAGAGCCGGCAATTTCGGGCTTCAGTCTAAAGAATAAAGGCGATGAAGCTTCGGTTGTTTTTAGTATTACCCCGCCTTCAGGATTAATAAATTCTGCAGTTGATACTTTGAAAGTTATCATGGAAATGAATGGCAAGACATTCAATCAGAGTATTCGAACGATTGCGTATGATCACATTCCTTCAATTACCATCTTCCCTTCTGCGAAAGCAAGACTTGTTTCGGTTCCTGTTAAAATATCAGGAGGAAATATCGGGTACATTAAGGGTGCAGGCGACCTGGTTCCGCAAATGCTGGAGCAGGTAGGCTACAAGGTTACACTGTTAAGCGATGATGAGATCACCCCTTCAGGATTACAGAGATTTGATGCCGTGGTCACCGGTGTCCGCGCATTCAATACGGATGCAAGATTAAAATACCTGAACCAAACCCTGCTCAATTATGCAAAGAACGGCGGTACGGTTCTAATTCAATATAACACGAATTATGATATGGTAACTGAAGAAATTGGACCCTACCCTTTTAAAATTTCAAGGGGAAGAGTTACCGATGAGCATTCTGCCGTAAGCTTCAACGATGTAAATGACCCGGTACTTAACCTACCTAATAAGCTGACTTTAAAAGATTTTGATGGATGGATTCAGGAGCGTGGACTCTATTTTCTAACAGATGTTGACAGCAATTACCGCAAAATTCTTACAATGAATGATCCCGGGGAAAAACCTCTTGATGGTTCTGTGATTGTCTCTAAATACGGTATGGGTAAGTTCGTGTATACGAGCTTGTCATTTTTTCGGGAACTGCCTGCAGGTGTGCCGGGCGCCTACAGGTTGTTCGTGAATTTGATTTCTAAGAATGAATAATGCCTGTTTTCTCTGAGAGATGGGCGTTTGAGAATCTCCGCATATCGAAAAAAGCTTATTAGATGCCGAATAAGATTTTGATAATTAATCACTGTTCATATCTTGTCTTCGCATCATAGCTCAATGCCAAACCTTCAGGACAACCCTCCTCCCATTTTTAAAAACTGGAAACAGTTTTATGTCTTTATAATCTGCTGGTTAGCCGTGCTAATCCTGCTTTTTTTATTCTTTACTAAATACTTTTCATGAGCTGGCTGGATTGGCTTGTTCTTGCCGCAACCTTACTGCTGATTATTATTTTCGGAATTTACAGAACCAGGCATCAGAAAAATCTCGATTCATATCTTCTCGGCAATCAATCAATGCCGTGGTACCGTGTAGGCTTCTCGGTAATGGCCACACAGGCAAGTGCCATTACCTTTCTCTCAGCACCTGGTCAGGCATTTACCGATGGTATGCGCTTCGTGCAGTTTTATTTCGGATTACCGCTTGCAATGATTGTGATATGCATCTTTTTTCTTCCGGTATATCACCGGCTTAAGGTTTACACTGCTTACGAATATCTTGAAGAGCGCTTTGACCTTAAAACAAGATCGCTTACCTCACTTCTCTTTTTAACACAGCGTGGTTTAGCAGCGGGGCTTACGATTTATGCCCCCTCCATAGTTTTATCATCATTGCTGGGCTGGAATATTTACCTGACTAATATAATTATGGGAGGATTGGTGATCAGCTATACCATGAGTGGCGGGACAAAAGCAGTTGCTATCACACAACTCCAGCAACTGGCTGTAATATTTATAGGAATGTCTATCGCAGGTTTTATGGCTGTGAAATTATTGCCTGACGGAATAGGCTTCACAGACGCCCTCATGGTGGCGGGGAAGATGGGAAAGACCAACGTGATCACCACTGATTTTAGCTGGAATGATCGCTACAATATCTGGAGCGGACTTATCGGGGGCTTTTTCCTGGCACTCTCTTATTTCGGAACCGACCAGTCACAGGTAGGCAGATATCTCTCAGGCCGATCCGTGGCACAAAGCCGTACCGGATTACTTATGAATGCTATTTTGAAGATACCGATGCAGTTCCTGATTCTTATGATCGGCGCCCTCATTTTCACTTTCTATCAATTCAACCCATCACCCGTTTTCTTCAACGATAAACAGGTTGAGAAAGTGATGGCTTCACCACAGGCCATTGAATTTACTGTGATTGATAACCTGCATGATAAGTTATCCATTGAAAAAAGAAAAAACGCAATGGCAATGGTTGACGGATTAAAAAATGGAAATGAAAACCAGGTAAGTCAATCACAAGCTGCACTGCAAAAGGTTAATGAACAGGCAAATGAACTCAGGGTCCGCGCAATCTCAGTAATAAAAGAAGCCAGCCCTGCTGCGGATACGAACGATATCAATTATATCTTTCTGACTTTCGTATTGCATTATCTTCCACATGGGCTCATAGGCCTGCTGATTGCTGTGGTATTTTGCGCTGCATGGAATTCCACTACCGCTGAATTGAATTCCCTCGCCTCAACCACCGTGGTGGATATTTATAAGCGCTCAGTCCGAAGTGGTGAGTCAGAAAATCACTATGTCACAGCTTCCAGGCTTGCCACACTGGGCTGGGGAATTTTTGCAATTGGAGTTGCAGAGTTAGTCAATAAGCTTGGAAGCCTGATAGAAGCCGTAAATATCCTCGGTTCTCTTTTTTATGGAACCATCCTCGGTGTTTTCCTGACAGCTTTTTTTCTGAAAAAGGTTAAAGGAAATTCAGTTTTTATTGCCGCGATCATTGCAGAAGTGATGGTGATTATATTGTTTGTCAGCGATGTAGTTGCCTTCTTATGGCTTAATATGATAGGTTCTGCTCTTGTAATGATTCTGTCATTATCCTTTCATTATTTTGCTGAGCGCTCTGTTGCAAAATGAATATAATCAGTTTGCTAAGCAAGCTGCAGTATCCCAAAAATGTTGCTTTAATTGCGGAACATCTGCGCTTCCATTTTTTGATTTTGCTTTGCCGGGGATTACTGATTATAAATAATGAAGAACAGAACCATCCGGATCATCACGCTTCTTGCTGTAATTTCCATCGCAGCAATCGTGATCTTGCAGGTCTTCTGGTTCCGTAACGCATTCGACGTGCGTGAGAAGCAGTTTGATCAGAATGTATTTACAGCCCTGCAAAATGTAGGCGAGCAGATTTTAACCGTAAATCAGCAACAAATTCCGAACAGCGGCCTCGTAAACCAGCTGTCAAGTAATTATTTTGTAGTGAGCGTGAATGGAGAAATTGATACAAAGACTCTGGAGGCACTGCTGAAAGCCGAATTCCATAACCGGAAGCTCACTCAGGATTTTGAATATGGCGTTTACGACTGCAATCATCAGAAGCTCGTTTATGGCAACTATATTTCATCACGCAAGGATGAAATAAATCGTCCTGTCAAGGAATTACCGCAGTGGAAAAATGATCTTTACTATTTCAGTGTAAATTTTCCTGATAAGAAAAGCCAGCTTATCGGCTCTCTCGGTATCTGGCTGTACTCATCCGTTGTGTTGTTGATGGTGATCGGCTTCTTCGCTTTTGCGCTCATTGCCATCTTCCGTCAAAAACAATTATCAGAGGTTCAGAAGGATTTCGTGAACAATATGACACATGAATTCAAAACCCCGGTTTCCACAATCCTTGTTACATCACGGCTGCTGAACAAGCCAGAGGTACAGCAAAATCCTTCTTCTGTAACACAATACATCTCGCTGATTCAGCATGAAGCTCAAAGGCTGAAATCACAGGTGGAGCGGGTGCTGCAGGTAGCAGTATGGGATGAGCATCAATTGAAATATCAATTTGAGAAAATCAACCTGCATGATTGCCTTGAGCAGGCTATTAACAGCATAGAACAGATTGTAAAAGAAAAAAACGGAACTATGCTTCATCATCTAACTGCTGAAAATGCTTTTATTTCTGCGGATAAATTGCACCTGACCAACGTGTTTTTCAACCTGCTGGATAATGCTGTTAAATACAATCAGAACATTCCTGTTCTTGAAATTCAAACAACCAGTGATGACCATAAAATCACTGTTGCAATAAAGGACAACGGCATCGGGATAGAAAAGAAAAACCTTCGCAGAATATTTGAGCGCTTCTTCAGGGTACATACGGGTGATGTACATAATGTGAAGGGCTTTGGCCTGGGATTATATTATGTGAAAAAAGTGATAAGTGACCACAGGGGAAAAATCTATGTAACCAGTGAAGAGAATAAGGGAACCACTTTCACCATCATACTTCCTCTCAGCAAATGAATGCACGTGCTAAAATATTATTGGTAGAAGACGATAAGTCACTTGGGAGAGTTATACGGGATTATCTTGCCATGTCTGATTTTGAAGTTACGGTATGTGAAGATGGAATGATTGCCCTGGAAGTTTTCGGCACAAGCCCTTTTGACCTCTGCATTGTAGACGTGATGCTTCCCAAAATGGATGGATATACCCTCGTTGAAAAAATCAGGGTTATAAACAAAACAGTTCCGGTGCTTTTTCTCACCTCAAAATCCGCAAAAGAAGATCGCATCCGGGGTTTTGTAAAGGGGGGAGATGACTTTATCACAAAGCCCTTCGACATTGAAGAACTTGTATTAAGGATCAATGTATTTTTAAAGCGGAGCGGAAATCACTCGAAAGAAAAAGTATTTCACTTTGGCAAATGCATATTCGATTATACCAATTATGAGCTCACCGTAAAAAACAAAAAACAGAAGCTTACTGAAAAGGAGGCAGAAATTCTCAGGGCACTTTGCTCCGGCACAAACCGGGTTATGAAGCGTGAGGATGTTCTTAGGCAGGTTTGGGGCAGTGATGATTATTTTCTTGGAAGGAGCATGGATGTTTATATATCAAGACTGAGAAAATATTTATCCCCTGACCCTACAGTGGAAATTGAAAATCATCATGGGGTCGGCTTCCGGCTTCTGGAAAAAACATAGTTTCAGTATCAGTTTATGTGGTTACCTGACAAGTATTATTTCTTATTCCCGCTGCTGGTGTTGTCGCAATTGTGCTCAGCACAATTTCCT
>JBDSEA010000141.1:0-17155 GCA_039920305.1 Chitinophagales bacterium | reverse complement strand
TTCCCATCTGAATGCTGCCAGTAAAATGAGTGAAGCTCATCAGGAAATGTGGAGGGCACAAAACCGTAGGTCTGGTATTCGATATCAAAAAATTTAGCACTGTTGAACCAGATGCCGCGATCATAGGCTTCGCGCTGTCCACATAAGTTCGCTGCGAGCACTCTTCCCTGCATTCTTCCTGTGTACCACAATTGCTCAATACGCACCTGTCCTTCCTTTGGACTTCGGAACTCGGCACAATCGCCTGCCGCATAAACATCAGCAACGCTGGTTTCAAAAAATTCATTTACCAAAACCCCGCGCGCGCATTCTATCTCTGAGCCTCGTATAAAATCAACAGCCGGACTTACACCGGTTGTGATGCCTGCGAACTGGCAGGGGATCTCCTCGCCCTTATCTGTGATCACTGAACTTACCCGGCCGGTTTCATCCTGGTTAATCCTTGTAAATTGAGTTTCAAATCTTAAATCAATGCAATGGTTCAGAATATGCTGCGTGATTAATTTTGATTCTTCGGGTGGCAGCACATTGCTCCAATACCCTTTATCTTTCACCAGAAATGTTACAGGAATATTCCGGGTATGAAGCATTTCTGCGAGCTCGATGCCAATGAGTCCCCCGCCGATTATTACCGCCCTCTGAATGCCTTTCGAATTTTCTTCAATCAATTTCAAATCCTGTAAAGAATACAAGCCCTGCACGCCTTTATATTTACTGAAATCAATATCTACCGTGTTAGGCCGGGAGCCTGTAGCAATCACGAGCTTGTCATAATGAATTTTTTTTCCGCTTTTGAGTAAGCAATCTTTTGTTTTGAAATTCACAAGATCAACATGATCATACACAAGATCAATTCGGTTCTTTTTCCAAAACCAGTCTTCATAAGGCTTGATGTGCTCATATTTCATGTGACCCATATACACATACATCAGTGCTGTGCGTGAGAAAAAATGCTCGCTTTCTGAGGAGATCACCGTGATCTGATGATCAGAAAGCTTGCGAAGGTGCCGGGCAGTGGTGATGCCAGTGATTCCGTTTCCGATGATGACGATGTGCATGAAAGAAATGCTATGCTAATAATACAATGAATAACTGATGTAAGATTGAAATTATTTAAATATTACAATTACCTTAAAGTATCAGAGGCCAATTGGATTTTTGCTGAAGAAGGATTTCAGCATAGCAGAATATTCTGCCTTGCCGTAAAGACAATTTTGCTCTAGCTCTTTCAAGAAAGTGATTGCTTCATTCCTATCCGGGGTAGATGGAGTATTTTTTGCAAGCTTAAAAATGATCTTAATCTTGTTGAGTAACTCGCGTCGCCTGACTGCAATCGTTTCTCGATCTATTCCGGAAATAGCGATGGTTAAATTGCCCCGATCATCTTTCCCAAATGGATATTCTTCCTTGAATTCAATATGATCTTCAGGATTGTCGAAAACTGGATTTAATAGTAAAGGTTTTTCAATCGCTATATCGTGAGAATGGGATAACACCCTTAATAAAGGATTAGATAAGGGAAATGAATTCTTCTTAAACTCTTGATTACAAATTGAGCATGACAATAATAGATTGCTCCATTCATAAGCAAGCCAATAATATCCAGGTTCGTTCAGGGGCTCATCATGCTGAATCCATCCACCCTTTGGTCGATAATGTTCTACATCACCATAGCTGACATGAAGAAACTCTGATTCACAAAAGCAGCACTTTCCTTTCTGAATTTCGATCAGTTTTCTCTTTACATCGGGATGCCCATAAATACTGCTCTTAAACTTAAATTTACGGACCCCTGATTCATAAGCAATACATAATTCTTTTGCAGCTGCAGATCCTTTGGATAACAAAATTTTTGGAGCAGGTTCTGATAGCTTGCCCGTAATCTGAATCATTTATGCGCAAGCTCGTTTGACTTTAAATAATTAGCAGCTGATCTAATGATATTCATGGCTTCACGATCTTGATCGTTTTCTCCTGTGGGAAGATTCTCAACTATTGAATTCAATTCACCGAGTCGTTTCTTTTCCTCTATTGTAAGCGAATTTTTGGAGAGAAGTTCCTTCCGCTCGTCAATTAACTTCTCCGTTTGTGGATTATAGGCCGTCTCCAATCCAAATAACTCACTGGTAAGAATTTGATCAAGTCGCCATTGATGAACACTTTCGATGCTTTGATCAATCACTACATGGTCACCTTCCTTCCTTAATAAAATAATGTTTGCATCCTCGGGGGCAGCCTGAACCACGAGTGGCGAATGTGCAGTAACGATGAACTGGGTTTTTGGAAATTTCTCAGAAAGGTAACCGAAAATTTTTCTCTGCCATTTGGGATGAAGATGCAAATCAATTTCATCTACTAAAACAATAGCTGGCTCTGATAATGGGTTATCTGAATCAGGATAACGATCAAAAAGTTTTGCCGCAAGATCAACCATCCAGGCAACCATGGTTTTGTAACCTAAGCTGAGTTGATTGATGTTTACCCAGCCAAAGGGTGTTTGGAATTGTACGGTCGGGACTAATTTTTCTTTGGTTGGAATAGAAAACCGGATATCACTTAAATCGGGTAATAAATCAAGAAGGATTGACGTGACTTGTTCCTTTTTTGCAGTTGCAAAATCCCTTACTTCAGATTCCTTACTTGATGAATAATCAAGTTGAAGAAGCCATTCTTCAGCATTAATTAGTTCGGCGTTATCCTCAAAAAGCGAACGAGAATTTATAGTTGAAAATGATTCACTCAAGAACGAATGGCCAATTCTTCTGTCCGCACCATATCCGTAGAATATGAGTTGTTTAAAAACAAGATTAGAACTTGTAGATCCAGCTTCATTTTCATGAGGAATGGTAACAATAATATCATAGAGACTTTTAACGGAAGGATTTCGGGGGATTGTTTTGGCAACTATTGCAAGTTTTTCCTTAGATGCAGATATTTTGCTAAATGAAAATAAAATATCACTATCGAGAATGAGCAGCGGTACATATTGAGTTACTTCAGGCTCCCCAATAAATCGTTCATGCGCAGGACGATGCTCTAACATTGATAGAATTTGCAATAGTGTCGTTTTACCTATCCCGTTATCACCCAAAATTACATTCCACCTCCTCCAGCTTCCATTACCATCAGATAAGTCAAGTACAGCCTTCTCACCAAAGCACCGAACGTTTTCGAGTTGGAGTTCAATGATGTAAATCCCTTCATTATTTTCCATAACTTCAAATTTAGAGAGAAGAATTTATTTGGATAGTTCAAATTGTTCGGTCAGCTTTTCCCACTTTTCCATTTCCTCTTTAAGCTGCAACTTATGCTTCTCGTAATGCTCAAAAATTTCAGTTGAATCATTCTGAGATAGTGTTTCCGGCTTTGAGAGCCGTAGCTCAATATGCGAAATCGAATCCTCCAGCGCAGCAATTTTCTTTTCTGATTCCCTGACCTGTCTTTCCATCTTTTTTAAATCTTTCTGATTTACTTCCTTTGGTGCAGAAGCCATTTTTTTCTTCTCGTCAGCCGCAATCAGCTTCTTCTCCGCCCTAAGTCCTTTGGAAAGCTCAATATCCCTGAATGTTTCGGCTTTTTGTGATTGCAAAAACTCATATACGCCCCCAAGGTGCTCAGTAATCACATGATTACTGAAATAGTAAATCTTGTTTACCAGCCCATCGAGAAAATCGCGGTCATGCGAAACAAGAATCAGCGTGCCATGATAATTGATCAGCGCTTCCTTGAGAACATCTTTCGAGCGCATATCAAGGTGATTGGTTGGCTCATCCAGAATAAGAATGTTCACCGGCTCCAGCAGCAGCTTAGCAAGTGCCAGCCGTGATTTCTCTCCGCCGCTCAGCACTTTTACTTTTTTATCAACGTCATCGCCGCGGAATAAAAATGCGCCGAGTAACCCCCGGACTTTGGTACTCATCTCGTAGGGAGCAATCCTGTCAATGGTGTTGAAAACAGTTTCCTCACCACTGAGCCGGTCAGCCTGATGCTGTGCGTAGAAACCAATCTTAGCGTTGTAGCCCGGCGTGATCTCACCAGAGGTTTGAGGCTCCTCCCCTACAATCATCTTTAACATCGTTGTTTTCCCCTCACCGTTCTTGCCTACAAAGGCAACCCGGTCACCGCGTATGATTTGAAAATTTACGTTACTCAGAATCTCTTTATTCCCATAATACTTTGAAACCTGCTTAGCTTCAAACACCAGTTGCCCCGATCGCTCGGCTTCAGGAAACTTAAACCTGATAGAAGAATTGTCTTCATCTTCCACATCAATTCTTTCCGTGCGATCGAGTTGCTTTATAAGCGATTGAGCAAACTTCGCCTTACTCGCTTTATACCGGAATTTCTCTATCAGCACTTCAGTCTGCCTGATCTGGTTATCCTGATTCTTCTTCTGAGAAAGCAGATGCTCACGCCGCTCTTTTCTGAGGGTTACATAGCGTGAATATGAGCATGGATAATCTTCAATGGTGTGATTTGCAATTTCTATGGTTCGTGAAGTAACCCGATCAAGAAAAGCACGGTCATGAGAAACAAGAACCACCGCACCTGCATAATCCTGGAGAAATTCTTCCAGCCAGATGATCGCTTCAATGTCAAGATGATTTGTAGGCTCGTCGAGCAATAGCAGATCGGGTTTTTGCAATAGCAATTTTGCAAGCTCAATTCTCATCTGCCATCCCCCGCTGAACTCACTCACACTCCTGGAAAAATCTTTTCTGGCAAATCCGAGCCCGAGCAGGATTTTTTCCATCTGTTCCTCGAGTGTATTTATTCCGAGTATTTCCAGGTGGTGGCCGGCGTCGTGCCAGTCATTGAGCAAATCCAGATAATCTTTTGAAGAAGAATCAGGATGCGTTGAAATCTGACTTGTAAGTTCTTCATAATGCTTTTCCTTTTCCTTTATCTCTTTGAATGCTGAAGCAGCTTCTTCAATCACCGAGCGTGTTCCAAGAAAATTTAATTCCTGCGACAGGTATCCGGTAGTGAATTCCTTAGGAAATGAAATGCTTCCACCATCCTGCTGCACTACACCTGCAAGAATCTTCAGGATGGTGGATTTACCTGCACCATTCTTCCCAACCAATCCAATGCGCTCCCGCGGGTTGATGAGAAAGGTGACACCCTCAAAAAGAGGAATGCCTGAATGATGAACGGATAGGTTGTTGATAAATATCATACGCTCTGCAAAAGTAAGATCGAAAGGGGTGAGCGAAGTGTTTTAAGTATTCATTCTCATTTGACCTAATTGAAGAATACTGAAAGGACTTGAAAACTCAGGATGCTTTTCTTACTTATCCGAAGCAAGTGAAGCAGCAAGGTATTCCCGGTTGAGCCGGGCAATAGTGGCAACCGAAATGCCCTTTGGACATTCTGCCTCGCAGGCATTAGTGTTCGTACAACTGCCAAACCCTTCCTGATCCATCTGTGCTACCATATTAAGCACACGCCGGTGGCGCTCCACATCACCCTGGGGAAGCAATGCGAGATGAGAAATCTTTGCCCCTACAAATAACATTGCAGATGAATTTTTACAGGCAGCAACACAAGCGCCACACCCAATACAACTGGCTGCATCCATGGACGTATCCGCATTATTTTTGGGAACAGGTATTGAATTGGCTTCAACTGCCTGTCCGGTGTTTACTGAAACAAACCCCCCGGAAGCAATGATGCGATCGAATGCTGAACGATCAGTCACCAAATCTTTAATTACAGGGAACGAGGCGGCACGCCATGGCTCCACCACTATCGTATCTCCATCCTTAAAATGACGCATGTGAAGCTGGCAGGTTGCAGTATTCCTGAGTGGCCCATGAGGCCGTCCATTGATTACCATGGAACAAGATCCGCAAATACCTTCACGGCAATCATGATCAAAAGCCACAGGATTTTTTCCTTCATTGATTAATTGCTCATTCAGCACATCAAACATTTCAAGAAAGGAGGCATGCACATCAATATTGCCGAGGCTGTAGGTCTCGAACCCTCCCCTGTCAGAAGAATTTTTTTGCCGCCAGACTTTTAAAGTCAGATGCATTGCTAAAAGGTTAAATAGTTAGTTTGCTTGCTGCGCATTGAATCAGAATTATTTTTCATTTTGCATTTTATTAAACATCTGGTGGGCTTTGGTAATTTTCTGCCCCTCAAACTGAATATTTACTCCTCCTGAAACATCATTGCCCGGATAAAAGGAATCTGATCATTTTCCTTAACGCTAAGCTTCAAATTTTTTCACTTTCCACTTTTCAGCCACTTTAGAAATACATCTATTCCCAAACTGGGTCATTTATAGCTCCGCTGACTTGGGTGCACCACATCAAACCTCAATTCTTCCTTGTACAATGCAGCTTGCTGATTTTCTCCCTTGTACTCGTAAGCGGCTACATACATAAAATGTTCATCATCCCGCCGGGCCTCTCCCTCCGGCGTTTGATGCTCCAACCTGAAATGTCCGCCACAGCTTTCTTCCCGGTGTAAGGCATCCTGAATCATCAGTTCACCAAGCTCAATAAAGTCGGCAACACGGCCGGCTTTTTCCAGTTCCTGGTTGAGCTCATTGTTAGTTCCTGTAACCCGCAGGTCATTCCAAAACTCTTCTTTGATTCTTTTGATGTCACTTATTGCGCGGGTAAGAGATTCCTTGCTTCGGGTCATTCCGCAATCATCCCACATTACTTTTCCAAGCTCCCTGTGAAAATGGTCCACAGATCTGGAACCCCTGATGGAGAAAAATTTTTCAATCCGGTTCTTCACCGCATCTTCTGCTTCCGCAAACTCTCCGGAATTTGTATCTATTTTCCCTGATAAAATTTCAGCACTCAAATATTCTCCGATGGTGTATGGCAGGATAAAGTAACCATCCGCCAGGCCCTGCATCAGAGCAGAAGCTCCGAGCCGGTTAGCACCGTGATCTGAAAAATTACATTCGCCAATCGAATACAATCCCGGAAGGGTTGTGCTCAGATTATAATCAACCCACAAGCCGCCCATTGTATAATGTACAGCGGGATAAATCATCATGGGTGAGGAATAAGGATGATCACCGGTAATCTTTTCATACATCTCAAACAGATTTCCATAGCGTTCTTCCACTACATTTTTTCCCAGCCGCTGAATTGCATCTGCAAAGTCGAGATATACTGCAAGCCCGGTTCCTCCGACTCCCCTTCCCTCATCACACACTTCTTTTGCAGCCCGGGATGCAATATCGCGCGGAACTAAATTTCCGAATGAAGGATATTTTCTTTCCAGATAATAATCACGCTCACCATCAGGAATATCAGCGGGATTCTTTTTGCAATCTTCTTTTCTCGCGGGCACCCACACTCGTCCATCATTGCGTAGTGATTCACTCATGAGGGTAAGCTTCGACTGGTAATCACCATGCTGCGGCAGGCAGGTGGGATGTATCTGGGTATAACAGGGATTGCCAAAGCAGGCGCCTTTCTTATATGCCTTCCAGTTTGCAGTAACATTGCAACCCATAGCATTGGTGGAAAGAAAAAAGACGTTCCCGTAACCGCCCGTTCCCAGTACCACGGCATGGCCTCCATGCCTTTCAATTTCACCGGTCACAAGATCACGCACGATAATACCACAGGCCTTGCCATCCTTCAGGACCAGCTCGAGCATTTCATGCCGTGCATACATCTGTGCATTACCCAATCCGATCTGCCTTTCAAGTGCCTGGTATGCACCAATCAAAAGCTGCTGACCTGTTTGACCGCGTGCATAAAAAGTACGTGAAACCTGAACACCACCAAAGGAGCGGTTGTCCAGCAAACCTCCATACTCACGTGCAAAGGGAACACCCTGGGCAACACATTGATCAATAATGCTCAGGCTTACTTCCGCAAGGCGGTAAACGTTGGCTTCACGGGATCGGTAATCACCACCCTTCACGGTATCATAAAACAGTCTGTAAATACTGTCACCATCATTCCGGTAATTCTTGGCCGCATTAATCCCTCCCTGGGCAGCAATTGAATGCGCACGGCGCGGCGAATCCTGGAAGCAAAAGACTTTCACGATGTATCCCAGCTCAGCGAGTGATGCTGCTGCGGATGCACCAGCCAGTCCGGTCCCTACCACGATAATTTCAAGCTTGCGCTTATTTGAGGGATTAACAAGCTTGACGGTTGAGCGATACTTCGTCCACTTTTCTTCTAAATTTCCATCAGGAATTTTCGCATCCAGAATCATTCTGCACAAATTTTAAAGTTGCTTGAAATACCAGTACAAGGGAATAATGATAAAGCCTGAAGTAATAACCAGCGTATATACTTTTCCAATCAGGCGGATAGCAGGTGTATATTTTGAATGCATTATTCCTACAGATCGGAATGCGCTTGAGAATCCATGCCACAAATGAAACCCAAGCCCGAGCATAGCGACAACATAGAGTACAGTATAAGCAAGCAGCGAAAAAGTTTTAACTACTTCCTGAAATAAATTCACATTTCCATTGGCATCCATAGTGAACTCTTCTTCATGAAACCTCAGTTCATAAAAAAAATCACGAAGGTGAATCACAAGGAAAATAAAAATAATAGTTCCCAAAATACCCATATTCCTTGAGCTGAAGGAGCTGTTTTGATTTTTAGCGTTTACTGCATATCCTACCGGCCGTGCCTTCCTGTTTTGCAGTGTGATGGTGATTGACTGAATAATATGAATAATGAACCCGGCAAAAAGGACGTATTCAATAATGCCTACAAGAATATTATTCTCCATAAAATGGGTGAATGCATTGAATGTTAACCCCTGATCAGGAACCAGCGTAAGCAGGTTACCTGTTAAATGGATTACCAGAAATGTGCAGAGAAATAATCCGGTGAGTGACATCACGTATTTTCTTCCCAGTGAAGAGGTGAACATGCTTACTACCCAGCTCATATTTTATGGATTTACAATTTCTGATGAGGACAAGGCAAAACTAATTCACGAATTCCAAAGTGGTGAATGCTCTGGTTAAGGGAGTTCATTAATGTCTCTAAAGCAAAAATGATATTTTCACTTCATGAAGCGGGGTAATGACCAGACTATAAAAGATGCATTAACTGAGTTGCTTGATTCATACCATTTAAATGAACGGGTAAATGAACTCAGGTTAAAACAAAACTGGGAACAACTGTTTGGAAAAACCATTGCGAGATACACTTTAAAGATTTCTGTGCGTAATAAAAAACTATTTCTTCACCTTGATTCAGGGCCTTTAAGGCAGGAACTGAGCTACAGCAAGGAAAAAATTAAGGACAGGATTAATGAATTCATAGCCCCCGGATTTGTGGAGGAAATCGTTTTACAATAAAAATTCACTTAATTTCTTTGTGCCTCTAAATAATAATTTAGGTTAGCCTAAATTTAATTTTATATTTGTGCCTCTGCTATGGCTACCCAATCAGAAGAAAACTACCTGAAGAATATTTTTATTATTCTGGAAAAGAACAACAGTCTTCCTGTTACCACCAATGAATTATCCGATGTTATGTCAATCAAGGCAGCATCAGTGTCAGATATGCTCAAGCGCCTTTCTGAAAAGAGGCTTATTCATTATAAAAAGTACAAGGGTGTCGTGCTCACCCAAAAAGGAAAAGCCAGAGCTGTCTGCATTATTCGCAAGCATCGCATGTGGGAATATTTCCTTGTTGAAAAATTAAAATTGCAATGGGATGAAGTACATGCTGTTGCTGAAGAGCTCGAGCATGTGAATTCAGACCTGATGATTGACAAGCTGGACCTGTTTTTAGGCCATCCGAAATTTGACCCTCACGGCGATCCCATTCCTGATCAACGCGGGAAGGTTGTGTCACAGAATTTTAAAAACCTTTCTGCACTTGCCATTCATGAAAAAGGAAATGTTGCAGCAGTTTTGGAGCAGCAGCCGGCATTTCTCAGGCATCTCAAGAAACTGAGTATTCAAATAAGGACACCATTGGAGGTGATTGATAAGATGGAATTTGATAAGAGCATGAGTATAAAGATCAATAATACCACTATAACCAACATCAGTTTTGAAATTGCAAAAAATATTTTGATAGCAAAATCATGAGTCAAGGTATTCACCCGGGGAAATCGCTTGAGGATGTTCACAGTTCTGTGGATACCACCAAGCGTTTCGGATTTTTCAGATCTCTATTTGCTTTTCTTGGCCCGGCATATCTTGTAAGTGTAGGGTACATGGATCCGGGTAACTGGGCCACTGATATTGCTGCCGGCAGCGGCTTTGGATATAAGCTGGTCTGGGTACTGCTGATGTCGAATCTCATTGCAATTTTACTGCAGAGCTTCGCAGCCCGCCTCGGCATCGTTCGCGGCCGGGATCTGGCGCAGGCTTCAAAGGAAAATTATCCAAATGCAATCAATATTCCGCTTTATATTCTTGCAGAGATAGCTATCGCCGCTACTGATCTGGCAGAAGTTTTAGGGCTGGCAATAGGATTGAACCTGCTAACCGGACTTCCACTTTTAGCCGGTGTGGTGCTTGCAATTTTTGACTCCGTGCTCCTTCTGCTTATCATCAGCTATGGCATCAGAAAGATGGAAGCATTTATTTTTTCACTCGTATTCGTGATAAGCGTCTCATTTTTTATTGAGATTTTTTTTTCAAAGCCGGATGTGTCATCCGTCATGCAGGGATTTATTCCTTCCATTCCCAATGATGTAGCACTGTACATCGCAATCGGAATTATCGGCGCAACAGTAATGCCCCACAACCTGTATCTGCATTCGGCGCTTGTACAAACAAGAAAAATTCAGCCATCGCACGAGGGCAAGCGCAAGGCATTAAAATTTAATACCATTGATTCAGCAGTTGCACTCAACATTGCTTTCCTGGTGAATGCATCCATACTCATTATGTCCGGCGCAGTATTTTTCGGTCACGGTTATCTGGGTATCACAGAAATTCAGGATGCTCATGGGTTGCTTGAGCCGTTACTCGGAACTGCGCTGGCACCTGTATTATTTGCAATTGCGCTCATTGCTGCCGGTCAATGCTCTACCATCACCGGAACACTTAGCGGGCAAATTGTGATGGAAGGCTATCTCAATCTCCGGATAACCCCGTGGCTCAGAAGGCTCATCACACGGTTACTTGCAGTAATTCCGGCGTTTCTCGTGATCTGGCTTAAGGGGGAGGATAACACAGGTGACCTGATTATTTTAAGCCAGGTGATTTTAAGCTTGCAGCTGGGCTTTGCAGTGATTCCACTCATTCATTTCGTGAGTGATAAGGAAAAAATGGGAAAATTTGCCATCAGCACAGGCGCCAAAATTGCAGGCTGGGTTTCAGCCATCATTATTGTAGGATTGAATGCAAAGCTGGTATTGAATGAGATTATTCTGCTTCTTGCAAGTGCAGGTAAGTATCAGTGGATAGTTTTTATCACTGTTTTTCCAATTGTAACCGGAGCGATACTGCTATTGCTTTATATCACATTTCAGCCATTTTTTGAAAAAAGAAAGTTCCGCAGGAAGGGTGTGCACAAAGAAAATTTATCACTGGATTTTGTTTCCGGAAAAAAGTTTTCCCGAATTGCCATTGCAATTGATTTCTCTGCAAAGGATGAGCTTACCATTTCACAGGCATTATCACTGGGTGGAAAAAATGTTTCTTATTTATTGATTCATGTGGTTGAATCGGCGGGCGCGATGATGATGGAAAAAGAGATTTCAGACCGTGAAACAAGTGAGGATGAGAAAGGGCTAAGCCGGTATACAGATGCACTTAAAGAAAATGGCTTCGTTGTTACCTATCAGCTTGGCTATGGTAACCCTATCAAAGAAATCCCCGTAATGGTTAAAAAATTTGAAGCTGATCTTCTGGTAATGGGCGCACATGGCCACCGGGCAGTGAAGGATTTTATTTTCGGGGAAACAATCAATGCAGTCAGGCATCGTATATCCATTCCTGTACTGGCAGTAAAATAATATTTACTAAAGTGTCCTTAAATTAATGTCCATATCCTCTTATCAAATTTCCAGTTCACTTTTGCGGAGTGAAAAATATTTTTAAGCCCGGTGATCGGAAGGAAATGGTATTTGTTGTGAATGAAAATGATACTCCTGCTTTTCCCACGGGTGTGGTGCATCATGTCTATTCTACCTTTGCACTTGTTCGCGACGCTGAATGGACTACGCGGCAATTTGTTCTTGAAATGAAAGAAGAAGATGAAGAGGGAATAGGTACCATGGTCTCAGTTCACCATCATTCTCCTGCATTTATTGGGGAGAAGGTCATCGTAACCGGAACTATAAAAAAAATTCAACACCATGAAATAATCTGCACATTCGAGGTTAAAACAGTAACCCGGCTCATAGCCACAGGCGAGACCGGACAAAAAATTTTGAAGCGAAAAAAATTTGAAAAACATTTTTCTTCTATGATAAAAGAAAAAGGGTATGATAAAGATTTGGAAATACAGGATTGAGAGAATAAATGCAGAAGAAAATTGACATAAAAAATAAAAAGGCCTTCTATGAATTTGAATTCTTAGAAAAGTTTGTAGCTGGTATGGTGTTAACGGGCACTGAGATTAAATCCATTCGTGAGGGAAAAGCAAATATTGGCGATGGGTGGTGCTATTTCAGCAAGGGAGATCTTTGGGTTAAGAATGTGAATATTTCAATGTATGAAAAGGGAACACACTACAATCATGAGCCACTACGCCCACGAAAACTTCTTCTTAAAAAAAAAGAGCTTCTAAAGCTTGAAATCAAGATAAAAGAGCGGGGCTTAACCATTATTCCCATTCATATATTCCTTTCGGAACGGGGTTTCGCTAAAATGGAAATCGCTCTGGCAAAGGGAAAAAAGATTCATGACAAGCGGGATACCATCAAAGAGCGGGATATGAAACGTGAGATGGAAAGGGCCGGGAAAGGGCAATAAAAAATCCTTCCGGTGGGGAAGGATTTTTAGCAGTTTTTTAGTCTATTTAAAGCTGTGTCAATGTATATTGCTTGAGGTACACCGTGTTTGAATCCGGGTTAATGGTAGATGTTTCAAGCTTCATTTCTTTTTCACGCAACTCAATGATGTTATAAATGGTTGCAAGTTTTGTTTCCTCATCAAAAATGAACAACTGTTCCTTATTCTTGAAGTCACCCACATTCCCAACGAAATTCCATGCACTTACAGTAACAATTATAACGCTGTCATGCTCAAAAGCATCCGGACAAAGAGCACTGTTCGTTACTATATCAACATAATGATCATGATACAGGTTAAGCTTCTGGGTATATCCACCATGCTTATCAAATGACCATGTGTAATTGTAAACATCAATATTTTTCTCAGATTGGGCACCGCAGCTGCCGCTGCCATTTGGAATGGAATCCACTACCCGGCGAATTGAATCTACAAAATTCACCTTAAATTCTGAAACAGTCCAGTCACCGCAAACACGCTGTTTTCGGGAACGGATCGAAAAGAATGGATCTTCAGGACCCTTCTTACAACTGTTCCATACTGACAGTATAGTGAAACCTGCGAGCATAAGCATTATAAACCTAAGTGTTTTCATTTCCTTCCATTTAAATTTTTAAAAATTGTTGAATTCCGCCAAAGATAAACGACTTTTTTAAATCCTTAACGGTATAGAATCCTTGCGGAGTTATCCATAAACGATGAATGCAAGATTTAATTGCCGGATACTTAGATAAAATAATGCCGATTGCAGTTGCATGACCGGCTTAAAATGTTGAATTCATTTTAACAGCAACATTTCCTGATAATAAATAAATGGCGGATCCTGCAAGCAGATTCAGCCCTTCAGAAGCGTTAGCCGATTAATGTATCACCTGAAATGTGTGCGAAGTGGTTTTTTCATCGCCCATTAGGTAATAATGATAAATTCCCTCTGCAAATTGAGATGTATTAACTGAAAGCAGGGATGTAGTTGCGTCAACATCAACTGTCATCATTACTTGCCCGATCGTATTGGTTATGGTAAGAGTGTTTATCCCTTTCAGTCCTTCAACGGGAATATAGGTGACTTCATCGCTCGGATTCGGATAATTATTGCCAACTGAATACATAGCAGTATTTATATCCTGTACGCCTGTAATTCCATGGAACCAGTCATAGGTTGCCTTCATCACCTTATCAGAATTAGCTGCCGAAAGCATTTCTAAGCCCGGAGCAACATAAACAACTTTAAAGGTTCCGTTATCCGCACGAACCCCACCCACCCTGGTAGTACTGGCATAATTAAAAATCGCTGTGCCAATTCCTACGGGAGCAATTTCATCAGGATAAAAATAGGTACCTCCGTAATAATGTGTAATGGGAAGAGTACCCAAGGAGCCGAAAATGGGATCAGCAGCTACTGCTGTTAACGTACTGTTGGTACTTCCCCCATCTGCAATCCACTCGGAGAAAAGATAATTAGTATAAAAATCCTGCTGCATTATTGTTGCGTGGCCTCCTGCCGCTGCATCAGTCCAAACATCCCAGCCGATATCCTGGCCGGCAATAAACAGGTTTACGCCGCTGTTCATCAGTGATTCAAGCTGTGTTATCCAGCTATCAGTGAATGCAGGAAATGACCAGCCAACATTGTAATAAATATGCTCAACATCAGTGAGAGAATTTTCACCTGATGCCCGCTCCGCAATACTTCCATCAATCACTGAAGAAGTAGTTGATCCTGCATTCACTAGTCCATTTACATAGTTTGCATCCCAGTCCTCAGTTTTTACGCCGGTGCCGTCGCCCTGGGTCCCGGGAGCATTAACTACAAGATCAGTAATGCCCCGGAAAACATATACAGTCTGAGTTACAGGATCCTGCGCCGGATTATCTAAACTTGTAATGGTGAGCGTATAAGCTCCGATTGCAGGTGTTGATCCGGGAGTAACATTGATGGTGGCAGTGATAGCAGCATTCGCATCCAGGGAAACTGTGGCAGACGAAGTATAAGTTATTGCATTTACTACAAAATTTGAAATCCAGTCGCCAGGTGCATCATTGGTTAAGTTGAAAGAAAAATTTTCAATGCCTGATCCATAGTTACTGGCAGTTATATCGAATGAAGATGATGTGCCGATGTATCCGGCATGAGTAAGTACAGCGGGCTCTGCAAGAGCGGCATCGGCATCAAAGGAAGCCCCGCAGTTTTCTATAGCCTTGGTGTCATCATCCTGAACAAAGGCAACAACACCTATCTCATCCATATTCCATAGAGCATCTTCAGTATAGCTGTAAGAAAAAGAAACAGAGCCCCCCTCAGCTGCAAATGTTACAGGGTCACCGGAAGTGCCGGGTAACATTTTTCGCATCACATTCGGAAAATAGGTCTCACCATTGGTACCCGGAGGAGTTGCATAGGTAACATTCCGCTCAATTATTACAGTGCGCAATTTCCAGTTAGATCCGGCAGGAGGAACTCCCCATGATTCTACGGCAATGGTAACTGTGTGATCGGATCCATTGTCAACATCCGTTACCCTTATTTTTAACGGGCTTGTCTGAGAAACAATATTATCAACATCTGCCTGCGTAAATGATGCCGGGCTATTCTCATCCGTTCCCATCAGGAAGGCATCTGGTACGCCGGTAACACTGTAATAATTCACACGCGCATCATTTTGTGAGGTATTATAATTGTACATCGGATCATATCCCGGCCAGGAAGTATGATAAGAGATCTGCCGCACCGTTGCAGGATTTGGTTCCAGTATGTTTGCCTCAAAAGGCGGATTTTGAACAGCACACGGCGGGCAGCTCGCCTGTGTAAACTCTTCGAACAAGGCATATCGGGGAGCCTGGGCATTTGCTAAAATTGCTATAAATAAAGTGGTAAGGATTAGTGTAATTTTTTTCATAGGATTTTTTTGGTTTAAAAAGATAACAAACTTAACTGAAAGATATTCAGTGAACAAATGAAAGTAAGGAAGATGATCCTACATGAGTATGATAAACTCCATAAATTTAAAAGATTGTCCTTAGCATAATGTATACCGGCAGATGATCACTGAAGCCAATTGCATCATTATCCCTTTCAAAGGTCCTGAATGGAATCAATTGGTGAGATACCTGGTCTTCCCTGAGGATCCAGTCGGGCTTGAAAATGTGAGTATCAGTAAATGTACCATCGCTATTGATTTGATTTTTGATAAGTGCGGTTGAGACTATGATCTGTATCAGGCGGCTCCATTCCCCTTTGTAAAATTCTGATCCCTCGCCGTTCTTCCAGTTAAAATTAAAACCACAATTGTAAATTGAATTGATATGACTTAAGTCTGGTATTCTGGTAGCTCCCAGAATTTCGCTCAGGCTCTTATCAGTAGGGTTATCATTGAAGTCACCGATGACTAAAATCCTTGCGCCGGGATTTTGATTCATCAAAGAATCAACAACCCTTTTTACTACCACCGCGGCGGCAATTCTCTTCGGGGCAGAAGCTTCTTTTCCCTCGCGGCGGGAGGGCCAGTGATTAAGCAGAATGCTCAGTGTATCCTTCTTTCCTTCAATTCCCTGAACAAGTAATATATCCCTCGTAGGTCTGTCATCAAATTGACTGATGTCTACTGAAAAAGGTTTTTTACCAATCACTTGAAATACAGCCTTCTTATAGATCATTGCAACATCAATTCCACGCTTATCAGGAGACTCGTGATGTACAATTCCATAATTCAGTTTTCTCAAATGAGGCTCAGCAATAAGATCCTGCAGGACTTTTATATTCTCCACTTCTGCAAGCCCGACAATATCGGCCCCTTTCCCGTCATTCATGGCACGAATGACTCTTGCAATGTTACAAACCTTCCTTTCATATTTAAAAGCCGTCCAGTGCTGTTTACCTTCAGGCGTAAATTCTTCATCCTCAGTAGCCGGGTCATTAATCGTGTCGAATAAATTTTCAACATTGTAAAATGCTATGCAAAGTGATTTATGAGCAGGAAGGATAATCTTTCCTGCTTGAATTGCCCCTGATGAAAATTCACCCGTGGAAGCATTTATTCCTGTAAAAAGCATCAGTAATACCAAAATGCATTTCATTCCTGCAAAGATGCAATGATGATGGTAATTAAGTTTATATCCGCTTTGTTTACTGATGGAATAATTTACTTTTGCGACCCGTTCTTTAAAAACAGGCTCGTAGCTCAGTTGGTTAGAGCGCGACACTGATAATGTCGAGGTCCCAAG
>JBDSEA010000140.1:0-25175 GCA_039920305.1 Chitinophagales bacterium | reverse complement strand
GTTCGCTTTCAAAATTGTGGGAAGCACTTTCACCCGATGAAGTGTTGAATCAATTTCAGAAAGATTACAAATGGCTTTCGCAAGTTTATACTTCGGTGAAACCAACTTCAACCGACAACGGAAGATTGTTGTGGCATGCGTTGGGAGCACAAACAACAAAACTAATTCACGACCACATTGTAGTTTCAGGAATCACAACTGACATGGAAGAATTAATTCTGAATGCAGAAGTGATTGATGATTTGATGAACAAGAAAGACCCGAAGCAGGCACAGAAACTTTTGAAAATTTTAGTGAGCCGATTAACACAGCACAATGGAATTTTAAAATTCAAAGAGTTGAGTGAACGATTGGAAGCAGTGAGAGACAAAGCAGAGAAAGGTTTGATTAATTCAATTGAGTTTATCAAAGAACTTTGTCAGATAGCAAAAGAAACTTTGCAGGCAGAAAAAGAAAATGAAACCAAATACGAACAGAAAAATGCAAAGGCAGCACTCACAGAATTATTTCAGGAATTGAAAACAGAAACTACACCGATAATTGTAGAGAGAATTGTAAATGACATTGATGAAATTGTTCGGATAGTTCGCTTTGAAGGTTGGCAAAATTCAACCACAGGAGAAAAGGAAGTGAGAAAAGAATTACGAAAAATTCTTTGGGTGAAATATCCAATCAAAGACGAAGAACTTTTTAATAAGGCGTATGAATACATTAAGGAGTATTACTAAAATAGTAACTCATGCAAAAAGACGGAATTACGTATTAATGCAGTGAGGAGTTGACTTTCTATCGGTTGTGATCTCAAGAGAACAGATTGAGCAAAAGTTAATTGCTGAGCCCCTAAATATTCTTAAGAGCTTGACTGTTAATCCGTCAGTTGCAAAATATTTTCGTGAGCGAGTTGAAATTTCTTTTGATGGTTTTAAGCATGTAACCACACCTATTTGGAATATTGAAATTGTAAGAGACTATGTAAGGCAACTTGATAACGAATTTCCGTATTGGTTTTATTTCTTGTGTAAAAATGGAATTGGATTAGCTCCAATTGTTCGATGTTTTCTTTTACCATTCTTAACTCCTGAGGGTGATCGAACGGTCAATACGGAGAGGTTAAAGGTATATCTTGAAAACAGAGGCTTTCCGGCAATGGATGAAATGTGCCAGTTCACCAATGAAACTGAGGAGGAATGGAATGAATTGACAGAACGAGCAATGCAATATTTTTTCAAAACAGATTCCAGTCAATGATCCACCCGGCTCGCACACGCCTGTTGCATATACGCATATTCCTAGACCGTCACGCATTTTTCTTTAAAAACCCATTCCCAAAAATCCCCCAATCCATTAAAATTTCGAATAATCACATTATCGTTCCGGCTTAATTGCTGAACATTGCTGAAAACTGCAGGGTCTTACTCGTTTTGATAACTACCTCATACCTAAAGTCTGATAAATTGATCTTCACGCCCGATGACGTGAACCTGAATTATTCGCCATTACGAAACGGACTAAAAGATAATACCTATGTCCTCGGTGCATTCAATCCCGGCCTATGCCGCTTGCCGAGTGGCAATTTAATGATGATGGTTCGCGTTGCGGAAGCTTTATCTAATGCGGTGAGTAATGATAAAGTGAAATGCATAAGATGGGATAAAGAGACTGGTTTTGTAACGGATGAATGGCCTTTGAAAGAGGTGGATATGAACGATCCCAGAAAATTCAGAATTACCGCTTACCCTTTTCCGGTGTATGGATTAACCTCTTTATCCTGGTTGCTACCTGTAGAATTGAATGAGGATGCCAGTTCAGTGATTCAGGTTCATTATGACAAAATAATTTCACCGCAGGTAAAAGGTCAGGAATACGGAATAGAGGATGCAAGAATCTCTTTTATCGGAAACCGCTATTACATGACTACCTGTTGTGTAAGTGCAGAGCGCAATGCCACTATGCTTTATGTCTCCGATGACGGATTGAATTATCAATCTCGTGGTGTCATCCTCGATCATCACAACAAGGACATGCTGCTGTTTGAAGGAAAAATTAATGAGTCCTACTATGCGCTTACACGGCCTCTTGGAGAATGTTATTTTACATTTTCACCCGCATCAGACTTCCATCCGGGACCTGCCATTCATCTCGCTTCGTCTTTTGATTTGCTGCACTGGAAACCACTGGACACCGCTTTTCTGAGGGCTCACCGTTCTTCCTTATCCAATGTAAAAATTGGCGGAGGCACACCTCCCGTTCTCACTCGCGACGGATGGCTCATGTTATTTCATGGTGTAGCGAATAAAGGAGCAGTCGGTATCTACCGGACATTCTGGGCACTTCTTGACACAGATGATCCGTCAAAAATCCTTCATCTTGAAGATACAACACCGCTGCTCGAAGCGCAACCGCAACTCACTGCCCGTATCAGCAAGCAGATATATTTAAATGATGTGGTCTTTACAACCGGTATTGCGGAACACGGTGATGATTTTATTATCGCATCCGGAGAATTAGATTTAGCTTGCCGCATTACAAGGATTTCTAAAAAGCATTTTTCGCTTTAATGATTAAAGGGAGTTTGATTTGTGATTGCAAATGACAGAATGTATCCAATCTCCTCAGGAGCGGGGCAGGGGCTGATGAAGAATTAACCATCTAAAAAAAATTATCATTTCTTTCTCCACAGCGAAAAGTGACGCGGGGAGAGGATGAGGAAGCTTCCAAAATAAAACAATCTCATGGCAGAGGTTTCATTAGAGCACATTTCAAAAATTTATCCCCGCGAAAAAAAGAAAGACGCAGTATCCAAAGCGATTGATGATATTTGTTTTACTGTTCATGATAAAGAATTTTTAGTGATCGTTGGCCCCTCAGGCTGCGGTAAATCAACATTGCTGCGCATGATCGCAGGTCTTGAAGAGATCAGTGAGGGCACACTGACCATTGATGGAAAAAGAATGAATGACCTCGACCCGAGTAACCGGGATATTGCCATGGTGTTTCAGAACTACGCTCTCTATCCGCACATGACCGTATATGACAACATGGCTTTCGGGTTACGCCTAAAGAATTTCAAAAAAACGGAGATACGCGAGAGAGTGATGCAGACTGCTCAACTGCTTGAGATGGAGGAAGTGCTGGACCGGAAGCCAAAAACTCTATCAGGCGGTCAGCGCCAGAGAGTAGCCATTGGAAGAGCCATCATCAGGAGACCCAAAGTTTTTTTATTTGATGAGCCTCTCAGCAATCTCGATGCAAAGCTCCGCAGCCAAATGCGTATTGAGCTGCAAAAGCTGCATCATGAGATCAATGCCACCATGATCTATGTCACGCACGATCAGACTGAAGCCATGACACTCGGCAATCGCATCGCTGTTCTGAATAAAGGCAAACTCATGCAACTCGATACCCCGCTGCACTTATACAATAACCCCGATAATAAATTTGTTGCGGGATTTATCGGTTCTCCAACGATCAACTTTATTACAGGATCCATTCAAAATCAAAATGGTTATTTCTTTATTCATGAATCTGCAGATTGCAAAATTTCTCTGGGTACTCTGCTTCCGGCTGCTTTAGAAAACCAGGTGGGTAACCGGATTCAAATTGGAATAAGGCCCGAGCACATTGTTTTGTGTGAAGATGAAAATAATGCCAATGTTCCGGATTGTACACTACAGGTAACTGCCTATGAGAACATGGGCAATGAGCAACTTGTTTATCTGGCCTTATCCAATCAAACCCTCATTGTCAGGAGAGCGCCACGCGAAACCGTTGATGTGGGTAAAGCAAAGGACGTTCGCTTCTTAAGCGATAAGATTATTTACATGAATGAAGACAACGGAAAAGTCATCAGCAGGGTTTAAGCTTATGGAATGGAGAAAATTTCCCGGTGTTAATTAACCTGATGAGGTGTATCAATTTTTCTTGTACGTGATTTTAAAAAACGGATGAGTTCCTCCTCCGAATGATGAACCTGTCCGATGTTCACAAAGCACTTTGCGAGCAGGTCATATCTTTTCATCATTAGCATAAGCCATACACCAAAGAAATCTATTCCCTCAAAAACTATTGCGTGCTGCTCTGCATAATGCTGCCGGTTGGCGCAGAAGTCAGAAGCCATTTCTGTCCAGTGCATGCGCGGGCTCAGGTGATGCCCGATGTGGTATCCATCATTAAAGCAGCGGCGGTTATAAACGGAGTTAATGCAGGTAATGCTGTTGCGGTAATTATTCTCAGGAGTGGCAGCATCAATAAACGCATGCTGACCCCAGTTGCCGGCCATCATGGCAAAGCGTACAATAACAAAAGGTATTATGAATACAAAAAGTGTCGCCTGCCAGTTAATAAAGCAGAGAAGAACACATAGCAGAAAAAAAGAAAATTCGCCCCGGATTACTTTTTTCAAAAGCTTGTTCCTGCGCCTGAACCTGAAATAATTGACCAGCTCAACAAATCCGATGAAGATAAATTCTGAATAATAAAACAGAAAGCTTTTCAGGCTGTCACGCTGGTAATGCATGGTACTGCTGATATCATCTTCAAGATTATTTTCAACATGATGCATCCCTACGTGGTGGCCGAAATAAGTATCGGGCGACTGACCGAAGAATGGGCCAAGGATCCAAGGAATATATAAATTACCCAGACGATACTTTCTTTTAAATAACACTCGGTGACTGGTATTGTGGAGCATTAGTACATAAGGGCCCATAAAGTATCCTGCCACCATTATAAGGTAAATCCCTGCAGCCGCATACCATTGCCATCCCTGAAAAAATTCTGTAAAAAGGATGATGGCAGAAGGTATCACGATGAATGTAATACGCAGGCACAGATACACCATCGGCAGGTCCCGTTCATCATCAAGATAACGAAGAAATATACGATCAATTAAATGGGGATGATTCTTTCTTAGAAAAACCGGGTCCTTATTTATTGTAAAATCACGCACAGTATTTATTGCAAAGGCAAATTAACTTCACTTTGCCTTCTTCCTGAAGAGAATCAGAAATTTATTTTTTGGATGTTCATTAAAGTCCCTATGGCTCTGTTTTTTTAGAAGCAGGCTTTTTAAACCTGAAGATCACCTTACCAGTTTCCGGCAGATTATCACCCAGTAAAAGACCAAAGGGCTTCAGAGGTTCTACGCGATCGAAAATTACTTTAATGATTGCCGTCATGGGTATTGAGAGAAACATTCCGGGAACACCCCATAATGCACCACCGATCAATACCACAATGATTGATACCAGAGCATTGATTTTTACTTTGGAAGCTACCACTTTGGGAACTAAAAAATTATTATCAATGAATTGAACGATGAGATAAACCACAATTACCCAAAGTGCGGAAATTGGTGTTTTAGTTGCAAGGGCTACCAGTATCGGAAGTGAAATAGCGATGAGCCCACCGATATAAGGAATCACGTTCAACAATGCCCCGACAATACCAAGCAAAATAGCATAGTTGATACCGATGATCATAAGACCAATTGAATTCAAAGTAGCGACAATAGCCGCCTCAAGCAGCAATCCCACCAGGTAATTTTGAATGAGACCCTTGGTTTCAACCAGCACCTCTGCTACTACTGCCTGCTTATTCCACTTAAATAATTCTGATATAAATTCAAGGATAAGTGGCTTGTATAAAAGGATAAAAAATACATAAACCGGCAACAGAAATACCGATATCACAACACTGCTAAGTGTGCCAAGGGTGGCAGAGATCAATGCACCGCTGTTATTCATCCCCTCATTTTTGGTTTTTGTAAACCAATCCTTGATTTTCCCCTGATCCATATTCAGAAAGCCCGACAGCCATTCCACAAGATTATTAAAAAGCAAGGTTAATTTATCCTGAAGCTGGGGGAAAGATTCACTAAACCGGGAAATCTGCGAACCGATAAAATAGGCAAGAGCACTCACGAAAAAGAGACTGAATAATACTACAATCAGTATGGAAATAACACGGTTTATTCTAAACCTGCTCAAGTAATTCACGAGGGGATTTAAAAGAATTGCAAATAATGTCGCAAAAACCAGCGGCACCATGATATCTCTTCCAATAAATAAAATGAAAAAAAAAGCTATTAATCCAAGAAGTATTTGTGTGAGCTTAAAATAAAGTGGAAACACTGTAGATTCTTGATTCATTCCGCAAATTTAAAAGGATTGAAATAAAATTAAACTTTCTTCAATTTACAACAGGCAGCTCCCATTATGAGGAATTAAGGTGGAAACTCGTACCGCATTAATGTCATCAGTTTGAGAAGTGCAGGGAAATGATTTCCTCATGTGAAAGTTTAAGATATTCTCAAATTAATTTCAAAATGGTTTATTTTATTTAATTCTGTAGAATTCATTTAAATCTAAATGAAGCAGAAATCCGCATATGATTTGTATTATTACCCAAAAATCATAAATTATGAATGATGACAAGCCTCATACCACCATTATGCTCATTGACGATGACGCAGACGATCGCAAGCTGTTTGAAGAAGGATTAAATAAAATTGATTCAACCATCAAGCTTGACACGGCGGAAGGTGGTATTGAAGCATTTCTTAAATTAAAGGAGGACATGCAGCGGCTGCCAGATTTTATTTTTCTTGACCTTAACATGCCACAGATGGATGGCCATGAAGTACTTGCAGAGTTGAAAAATGATGAGCTGCTGAAAAATATTCCTGTTATTATTTATACCACTTCGAGCGATCCGCAGGAAAAAGCACAAACTATAAAACGTGGGGCCGTATCCTGGATAACAAAAACCAATTCAATGGAGGAGATGAAAAAGACCATTTCCGAAATGCTTACCAAATATAAAGATCTGTCAGCCTGATACCGGCGCGCTGTCAACCAAATGCGGTGATTAATTTTCATCCGGCTAAGGCCAAAAATAAACTTAACGGTCGTAATACTTAATATGGATTATGATGAGGCGGAAGAGATTGGGTCAAGCGCTCCTGATAATTTTTCTGGTACCGGTATTAGCGATCAATATATTATGCGCCTTCAGAGTACATCACCTTTCAGACCAGCGGGCTACATTAAAAAATGATTATAGCTACGTTAATGATATCAGGTACGGATTACTTTCTGTAAATGCCTGGCGAACTCACCTGCAGTTCATAGTAAATGATAAGATTCAGGATTTCTCAGTCACTCCCGAACAGGAGGCCGTCCTGCGCGAGCAAATATCTAATGTGCTAAATGAACTGATCACCAAGGCCGATAGCATGATACAGCACAGTGATCATTCCCTGAATGGAAAAATCCGGAAGATCGCTGTTAACGCCTTTATTGACTGGGATGATCTGCGAAAGCAGGTTCCGGTATTTTCCCGGACTATTCTAGATGAAATAAACAAGCCCGTTAATAAGGAAAAGCTCAAGGAGCTGGCTGAGCAAAAAATGAATGAATTTGCGATTGCCACACGCGACAGTCTCTTAGATACCACACGCTTCGAAAATTTACTAAGGGAACACCATGCATCAACTCTCAATGACTTTAATATTAAATCTTCATATAAAATCAGCGAGCTTCAAAAGCTCACCTACAAGTATACCTTCATAATGATTGCCACACTGATGCTGGTTTTGCTATTATGGATCGTTGTATTCAGGTATCCGCATCTCCGGGAATCCTTGTTTGGAATCTCTATCATTCTTGCTCTTATCACCCTGCTCATTGCATTATCCTCACCCATGCTTGAAATTGATGCACGCATACAGGAACTCGATATCGTTCTGCTTGGTGAGCACATCGGATTTCATGACCAGGTAATTTTTTTCCAGAGCAAGAGCATTCTTGACGTGGTAAAAATCCTGTTGAATACAAAAAAACCCGACTCTGTTTTCGTAGGTATTCTCATCCTGATCTTCAGTGTAATCTTTCCAATCACAAAATTAATTTCCACTGAAGTTTATTTACTGGGATCAGAAAAAATAAAGGGAAACCGACTGGTTAAATTCTTTGCTTTCCATTCCGGTAAATGGTCAATGGCCGATGTGATGGTGATCGCCATTTTTATGGCTTACGTAGGGTTTAAAGGAATTCTTGACAACCAGCTTAAGCTATTAAATTATGATACGCCATCATTAAACAGCATCGCAACAAACCTGACTTCATTACAGCCGGGGTTTATATTGTTTGTTGCTTTTGTAATGTTTGGACTGGTGTTGTCAGAAATTTTGAAAAGAATTTCTAAAAATAAAAAAATTCCTGTAGCAACTGCCTGACAGTTATTGAATAGTTTGTAACTTACTTTATAAAATATTCTATGGGTTGTAAATTTTCTATTCCATTCTCCGCCTCTCCTGAAGCCATTCTCTCAAAGGCAAAATCAGCTATCTCCGGCGCCGGCGGAACCTTTATAAGCGAAGGCCAGGAAGGCACGTTCGAGCTTCCGGTACACATGGGAAAAGTTGCAGGAGAATATTTGCTTTCTGAAAATGATTTAATTATTACTATTTCGCACAGGCCCATATTCATATCCTGCAGCCTGATCGAACATAAGCTGAATGAGTATTTAAACCCATCTGTGTGAGTAATTAAGATCAGGTAATCAGAAATGACCTTGAATAGTTTTGAACCTCAGCAATACAAAATGTTAAGTTTGCTGACTTTAATTTATTTTCTCCAATCCAATTTCATTCTGTGACATTGATCTTATCCCCGCGTTTTAGAAAATTGCTAAGTCAATATTCTGCGATGGCTGCACCCATTATTGCTCTTGGCGCTTCAGCAAATGCACAATCGATCATTTATCATGATGTAGTTCCCGATTATGAATTCACGACATCTCCGGGAACTTCTTATGCCCTTCATATTGATATTGATGCCGATGGCGCTCTGGATGTCAACCTGCAGATTGCATCACAGGTGGGAGGATTCAATTTTGCCGGTGCCCGCCCGCATTCTGCAAATGGAAATAAAATTATGGGTTTCCTGAATTCCATCTCTTATTATGCAAGCGCTTTAAATAGTGGCGAGGCAGTTGATAGCAATGGGAACTTCTGGTCACAGGTGGGAGAATACGGTGAAATGGTTTTATATTTTCTGCCGAATGGCTCCAGTGGAATTTATGGAGAGTGGCAAAATAATGTAATGGATAAGTATCTTGGATTTCAAATCCTTGGCGGAGATGGCATCATGCATTATGGCTGGATGCGAATGGATGTTTTCCAAAACCCTGTTAAAATGGTGATCAAGGATTGGGCATATCAAGTTGATTCGGTTACCGGAATTAATGCAGGTGATAAATGCAACGAATTTTTTCCTGCCATAACGGCACTGGGCGCAACTGCCTTTTGCGATGGTGACAGTGTGATTTTAGAAACTGATAGTCTCGGTGGAGAGGATTTTCAGTGGCTAAAAGACGGACAAATTATTACCGGGGCTACCGATAATAAATACGCTGCGTTTTCTGATGGAAGTTACACCATTGCCGTTACTGATTCCGAAGGTTGTGCGGGCGAATCCACTTCAATTGCAGTGAATGTAAATCCTTTGCCACAGCCGGTAATTACACAGGGGTCAGATACGCTTAACAGTAATATTAATGCGGTAAGTTATCAATGGTATCTTAACGGAAATGCAATCAATGGCGCTACGGATCAGAATTATATCGCTTCTCAGAGCGGATTGTATTCTGTAATGGTGACAGATGTAAACGGCTGCACAGGCACTTCAAATATTTTTCAGTTCTATGCATTATTAACTTCATCTGCGCATGATGATGGCATCAAAATTTTTAGTTCCGGCAAAAAAATACACATTCAGTTTAATGATGAAAAATATCTGGGTGCTGAAATAAAGATCCGGAATTCTGCCGGTCAAACTCTTGTATTAACGGCTGCTGATTCGAAAACCCTGATTATTGATTTAGCAGCTTTTACCGCGGGTATTTTTATTGTCACCATTCATAATGAATCAATCATAGCTGCAGGCAAAATAATGATTGACTAAGCTTTGGCAGCAGCCGGCATGTTTCATTTTTCCCCGCATAGCTGATAGTTGTATCTGTTTTATTATATAGCAAAGCCGGACTTGATATTTATAGGGTGGCCATTTCAAAATTTCATACTCACCTGGGCCTGAATATTTAACGGAGCTTCCAGCAATGCAGGGCGTGTGGAATATTCCCGGTTTAAAAGATTTTTGGCAATGAAGGATAACCTTATTTTTTCTGTCAATTCTGCAGACAACCTCACGTTAATTACATAATCGCTATGATGATGTTTTTCACGGTACTCCTTTACTCCCGGGATAAATTCAGTCGGTTGCCCAAAAAGATAAATCAGCAGCGGATCATTGCCCTCAAAAAAAGGATCAATGTTTTTCATAAAGCTATTATACTGAACATTCAATCCCGCAGAAAACTTTTTCCAGCTTATGTCTGAATTAACCTTGGCTGTCCATCTGAAACGGTAATTGAGGAACTCAGATTTTTTCAGTGAATCCTGCTGCGAGTCTGATAAAAGATTATCATTGGAAAGCACACTGTCCACATAATCTTTCTGATGGAGATTGATGGGTGAGATGAAGGTGATACCAGATAACACATTCATCCTGAATCTTCCGATATTGCCCTCCCCTATTATTGAAAATTCAGTACCTGTTACACGTGCATTATCAATGTTGATGCTCTTGAATCCAAGAAAATTTAAATCATACTGCCCGGGAACAGGATCAGGATCGTAGTAACCGAATGAAAATTCGATAAGATCCTTGTATCGCTGAAGGAATACTGCCACGTCTGCATAGCCACCCCAGTTGCGGATTTCAAACGCCTGTTTTAGTCCAAGTTCCGTACTCCACCCGCTTTCCGGCTGCACTTCAGGATTCGGAAAAATCCTGAGCACGCTTACGGTGGTACTTACAAATTTTTCTGCAATCGATGGGAACCGGTATCCCTGACCGAATGATGCGCGTAAGAAAGTACTTTTAGTCAGCGGGTAATTGATCCCCGCCCGAAAAACCGGCTTCGACGTTCCGGTGGCAGTATCCACTCTGAATGTTTCATAGCGCAGTCCCGCAACGATTGTTAGCTTCCCGAGCTTTTGATCCAATTCAATAAAGCCTGCAAAGTTGTTTGCGAAATGATTGCTGTAAAGCTCCGATGTTACATCAGAATAACTCGCCATGATCCCCGCAATCAAGTTTAGATTGAAACTTAATTCTTTCCTGTACTGGTATTCCCCGAAATAAAAAGCAGCAGATGAGCCCTGCCCGGTGTTGTTATTGTTGCGGGTATAGAAATAGCGCATCTTGAAGGTGTGCGCATCACCATTCCTTGTAAAATAATTCACAAACGGATCTATATTAAACCGTGTGTTTTTCCCCTCTGAAACGGTTGTTGTTGCAGTATCCGTTCCGCCAAAGACCTGGTAGGCGCCGGAAGAATCATCCTGCCATAAAAAATAGGTGCCTGAATGGTAAAACATATAATTAGCATTTATTCCGGCAGACAAGCCATCTGCTTTTTTGAACCGGTAACGGGTATTGGCACTGATGCGGCCGCGCTGTGTGTACTCTCCCTCATGATAGCTGCTTTCGCTGTACAAATTTCCTCCAATCACCAGGTCCAGCTGATTGATTTTTCGGGAATGAAAGAAATTTCCCCCGCCGAAATTGGGTTGCCTGTTTCCCCACCAGATAATTTCCTTGCGCTGCGGGTTCAGATAATAGCCATGATAAGCATTGATATGGGTTTGGGGAGTAGCAGAAGGATAATTTGTCCGGACATTGATCACTCCATTAAGTGCAGAAGAACCATATAAGACTGATGACGCCCCCTTGATCACTTCCACCTGGTTGATGTTTTCTACCGGAAGGAATTCCCATTTCACATCATTTGCATCAGCAGAAAGCTGCGGAATGTCATCAACAAGTATCAATACCCTGCTTCCTGCTCCATAGGAAAAGCCACTACCCCCTCTGATATTTGCCTGGTTATCAATGATTGTGACACCCGGCACCTGCTTTACCGCGTCATCCATACTTATTGGATTTGTATTTGAAATGAAGGAGGGTTTCAATACCTCCATTGAAACAGTTTCCTCCGTGATATTCTTCTCATACTTGCTGGCAGTTACGACTACGATATTCAATTCACTGGCATTTTCAGTTAACTGAATATCGAGACTGGTGGAATTGCCGGAAGAAATTGTAATTGCTTTACGAACCGGTAGATATCCTATGCATGAAATACTGGCAAAATAATTTCCTGAATCCATTTCCAGGGCAAATCGCCCTTCCGGATCACTTACGGCGCCTTTGTTATTTCCAAAACTGATGGTTACTCCCGCTAACGGGTCCCCTGTTCTGGCATCGGTAATTTTACCGGAAAGAATTCCCGTTTGCGAGAAGCATCCAAGGCAGATGAGGAATATCTGCAGGATCAACAAACCGGCAAATTTTGCAATCATGCAGTGAATAATTTTGGCAAAGATTACATGGTGCTGCTATAATTTCTTCCAAGGACTTCAAAGACCTGCAGAGGCGTGGATTTACCCTTTACCATTGCAAGCTCACGGGCTTTTGTAGCAAATAATTTATTAACCTTCATCCATGTAGATTCATTGATGAGAATGGTATTAGGGGATTCTTTAGTGAGTGATTCAATCCTCTTTGCAGTGTTAACGGTATCACCTGTGATCGAGTATTGCATCTGCTCCGGCGTGCCGAGATTCCCTGCTACTACCTCTCCGGTATTCATACCAATACCCACCTCGATGCGGTGGTTAATTTTTGAAGAAAATTTTTCGTTGAAATCACGAATGGTTTCAATCATCTCAACAGCTGCATATACGGCATTGCTATGGTTTTCAGGGTAAGAAAGCGGTGCACCGAAGATGGCGAAGATCTCATCGCCGACATACTGAATAACATTTCCATTATGCTTCTTTACACAATCCGTCATGATCCGATAAAAATGATTCAGAAACTGAACAACCTCTCTGGGACTTAATGCGGCGCTGATCTCGGTAAAATTCCGTATGTCGCAAAAAAGAGCAGTCACTTCCAGTAATTCTCCTGATAATAAAAGTGATTCATCGCTTGCAGTCAAAGTCTGCTCAACTATTGACGAAGGCACATATCTTTTAAACATTCCCAGAGTCTTGTTTTGCTCGCGTACTTTCTGATCGAGATCAGCCAGAAGCTTTTTATTCCTTTGCTGAAGGTCATGCAGTGCGAAAGCATTATCAATGGTCATCTTCAACTCATTCTCATCCCATGGCTTGGTAATATAGCGGAAAACCCTGCCTGTGTTTATGGCTCTGATAACTGCTTCAATATCACTGAAACCGGTAAGAATCATCCTGACCGTATCAGGATATTCCGGAATTATTTTTTCAAGAAACTCGACGCCGGTTATCCCGGGCATCCGCTGGTCAGTGATGATAACCGGTATCTGCTCGCGATGCAGAATGTTAATTCCCTCCTCAGCATTAATGGCAGTAACAATATCATAGTTGCGGCGAAAGGCCGCCCTGAAGGAAATGAGGTTGTTTTCTTCATCATCCAGGTAGAGAACGCGGTGGGGATTGGGTTCATCCATAGGGTTATGAAATTTCGAGTGAATTTACTTTTAGTTTTGGATAACCGGCAACATAATTATAAATTCAGTTCCTTTTCCAGGTTCGGATTTTACCTCCATTTTTCCATGATGCTTCCCGATAATTCCATAGCTGATTGAAAGCCCAGCCCGGTGCCTTTATTAACATCCTTGGTAGTGAAAAAGGGATCGAAAAGTTTTTTCTTCACCTCCTCTTAAAATAAGTGGGAGATTCTTTGTCGAATCTGAATACCGTTTCTCCGAGAAAGGAAACCCTGTTATACATATCTGATGTGATGAAAAGATCCGGCTCAACCAGTGTAAACGAAAGCTTTTCATCCTTAACTGCCGTAACCTGATCAATGAATGCGTGAACCTGAGTATTCTGCCACTGTGAATGAGTGGTTAAAAACCACGAGAGTAAAACAGAAAAGAAAAATTTCCATTCTACCATTCGCCCGTAAGTACTTTTCATAATAGAATCTGCGAACATTGTTATCTCAATGAATAACCAATTAAAATTACGTGTGTTGAATGGGCAGAACAATAATAAATTCAGTTCCCTTTCCTACCTCACTCTTAACTTCAATTTTACCCCGATGTTTTTCAATAATGCCATAGCTTATAGAAAGACCGAGACCGGTACCCTTGCCAACCTCTTTTGTAGTGAAGAATGGATCAAAGATTTTTTGTATTAATTCCGCATTAATTCCTTTACCGGTATCGCGTATGAAGATTTTTACATTTTTATTTTCCGACGAGGTAGTAATAAAAATCTTTCCGTTGTTTTCTATTGCATCTATAGCGTTGGTGAGAAGATTCATGAATACCTGGTTCAATTGACCTTTATGTGCATTTATTTCAGGAAGATCTCCGAATAAAATGCTGGTTTCAATATTTTTTTCCCTGAGCTTATTGCTCATTAAAAATAAGGTCGATTCAATACCACTATGGATATCAATTAACTTCATCCCTTCTTCATCAAGACGAGAAAAGTTCCGGAGTCCTTTCACAATTTCTGCTGTTCTGTTTGATCCTTCTTCAATACCCTGAATAAGCGATCGTATTTCCTGGATGGTAAAACTCAAATCAAATTTATTCCTGAAGAGTAAAATCTCTTCGACCTTATCCGATACATTTCCTTTTTCCAGCTCAGTATATCTCTCCAGCAGGCTCATGATTTCTTCAATATCGCGCTTAAGCGGGCTAATGCTGGCGGATATAAAATTGATCGGATTATTTATCTCGTGGGCGAGACCGGCAGTAAGCTGACCCAGTGAAGCCATCTTTTCTGATTGCACCAGCAATGCCTGGGCATTTTGAAGCTCCAGATAAGATTGATCCAGTTGCCTGTTCTTTTCTCCTAATACTCTGAGGGCTTTTTTTTCACTCTGCTGGAACAGCCGGATGATGAAGAAGAGCAGAAAAATGAATCCGATTGCTGTAGAAAGATCAATGTAACCTTCTGCATTCCGGTCATTGAGCTGATATGTAGAAATATTCAATAGATGTAATATATAGAAAATGAAAATTGCTGCGGAAGCAATGAAGCACCAGATCATGCCATTCCTGCGATCCACCATGAGCAAAGCAATCATGGGCACGAGGGCAAAAAGAAAAATCCCGGGCGAGCTGATACCACCGGTATAAAAACAGAATATACCCATTATCACCACAAGGCAAACGGAAACAACATTTCCAATAATATACTTACTTACGCCAAGGCGAAAGAGAATGAGGGCTGCGGTGAGCGTTGCAAGTAAACTGTAAGCGGTGATAATGCCGGCATAAAAGCGGGCAGCAATGAATATGAATAAGCTGATAAGACTATAGGCAATCCCTACAAAATTGACGAGCACTGAAATTCGTGCTCTCCTCAAAGGATCGGCCTTTATTTTTAATTTAACCGGAATAAAAAAATCTACAACATTTGCAATCATCTTTTTTATAGTATGCTGGTAATTGAATCCCTGATTACAGCCTGCAAAATAAATGAAGCCATATATTTTTCAGGCCGGTAGCCAGATAATAAATTCAGTTCCCTTTCCTACCTCACTCTTTACTTCAATTTTACCCTGATGCTTTTCGATGATACTATAGCTAATGGATAGACCAAGCCCGGTACCCTTGCCGACTTCCTTGGTAGTGAAGAAAGGATCGAAGATTTTTTGCTTTAATTCCGAAGTCATTCCCTTACCCGTATCGCGGATGGATATTTTTATTTTTTTATTCTCCGATGAAGTAGTGATGAAAATCTTTCCGTTGTTACCAATGGCATCTATAGCATTGGAAAGAAGATTCATAAAGACCTGGTTAAGCTGGCCGGGAAAGCCTTCTATAGGAGGGATATTGCCAAGTGACTGAATCACTTCAATGTTTTGCTGGCTCAATTTATTTTGAAGAAGCGGCAAAGTGGAATTGATTCCGTCATTGATATTAACGCTCATCATCTCCTCATTATCCATTCGGGAGAAGTGGCGAAGATTCTTTACAATCTCTGCGGTTCGCCGCGACCCTTCGGCAATTCCGGACAGCAAACTACCAGACTCTGCAAGGTTTTGCTGTAAATCGAATTCTTTCTTCAGTTGATCAATTGCATTCTTTTGGTCCGTTTTACCCAATAGGAGATCGTACGATTCAAAAAGTTTTTTTAGTTCATCGAAATTTCGCTTCAGAGGGCTCACACTGGAGGTAACAAAATTTACAGGATTGTTGATCTCATGAGCAATGCCTGCAGTAAGCTGCCCGAGAGAGGCCATTTTTTCATTCTGCACCAGTTGAATCTGCGCCGCTTTCAGCTCGCGTAATGCAGCCGCAAGATCATTATTCTTCTTTTCCAGTATATTATTGGTTCGCTGTTTAAATTGAACACGCTGAAACACAACTATTGAAAGCATGGTCAGCAGGCCGATAATGCTGAGCAGCAGGTAAAAAAAAATCTTATCGTTACTGATCTTACGTTTACCCAGCTCGATTTCCACATCCTTCTTTTCTAATTTAATATCGTTTTCCATATCAGCAATTTTCTGTTTAGTCTCCCGGTTATATAGGGAATCAGTGCTTGAATAGAACAGGAATTGGTAGGTAAATGCTTTTTCAAAATCACTCATGCTCACATAAAGTGATGCTAATGCTTGTGCTGACTTTATGATTACTTCAATAAAGTTAATACATCTGCCCTCTGTTACGGAAAGAAGAAAATATTTTTCTGCGCTGTCCTTCTTATTTAATGATAGATAGACCTGACCAATTCCAAAATACACCATTGCTGAGCCCTGCTTATTACCATCCGACTTAAAATAATTAAGACACTCTGTGTAATACTGCCTTGCCTTATCTAATTGCCTGGTTTTCAGATATAAGTCAGCCAGTGCCCACTCACACTCATTCTGGCCCTTGGTATCTTCTGAATTCTTTTTCATTTGCCACGCCTGATTCAGCAACTCTTCTGATCCGGAAAAATTATTTAACTCAAGTTCAGACCGCCCCTGCATATAACGAGCAGTAGAAGCATGCCACAGGTCATTCTCTTTAGCATAAGCACTATCCGCTTGCGAGAAATATGATATTGCCTCCGTATAACTTTTCTGGTAGTAATAAATGATACCGGTTTGAAGAAGACACTCAGTAATGCCCGCGGTATTTGAAAGCAACTTAAATAATGAATCCGCCAGATGAATATTATCAAGACCCCTTCCAAAATTTGATTTTGAAATGTATATTTTCCCTTTGATCAGATATGTCATTGCAAGGCCTGCATTATAGGTTTGGCGTTTGCACACTTCGATTGCACTGTCAGTAAATATCAATGCGCTATCGAAAGAACCTGAGTAATTAAGTTGATCAGCAATTTTATTTGATAAATTTATGTAGGCTGTGTCGTGAGTCTTAAACTGATTCCAATAACGGATTAATGTATCCTGCTCATGAGCAAAAGCAGCACCCGGATTAATCAGAAAGTAACTTCCAATAAAACAGATCAATGGCCATATTTTCATATATGTGAATCTCGAAATTTATACCCTTAAAACTAATAGTCTATCCCGCGCAGCCGGTAAGTACTTAAAGTGGCTTCTTGCAGGTGGGCTGGCAAACTGTTGTTGCAAGAAAATAGGTGCTGTCTAACTCCTCACGTATGACAATTTCGGTTTGTTCAATCCTGTAAGCATTGATGATAATCTTGAGCGAATCATTTACAAGAGCGTAAGTACAGCCGATTGCATTTGCAGTAGCATATTTTGCAAATAAGTGATCAATGGCTTTCTTACTGAAATAACTTTTCTCAACATATACGTCAGACAAATATTTAACTTTAAAATCATCAGCCAGTGAATCGGCAGCTTCGTCAGATATAGCCGTGCCACCACCCTCCTTTGTAGCCTCCTTATCGTACCGAAATGTATTAATACACTCCGGCTTCTGTGAGCTTATTATGAATAAATTCGTAATGCGGAAATAATTCAGAATGACGATTAGCGAAATGGTGCCAAAAATTACGATCAAAAGATTCTTTAACATGTGTGGAGTTTTTTGAGGTGATGGAGATTTTGTTGATGCTTTGAAGGTAGCAAAGCATTTTAATATACCGGTAAAACCAGGGAAGGATTATTCACTTTAAACGTATCCTTTTATTTACTACACACTCGTAATATTCCTATACGGCTTGAGCCGGCAGGGAGATGATAAATTCTGTTCCTTTCCCAACTTCACTTCTCACTTCAACTTTCCCGCGGTGCTTTTCAATGATGCCATAGGTAATGGAGAGCCCGAGGCCGGTACCTTTTCCAACTTCCTTTGTAGTGAAGAACGGATCGAAGATTCTTTGCTTTATCTCAGGGGTCATTCCCGGGCCTGTATCACGAATGGAGATCTTTATATTATCATTTTTCACTTCGGTGGTAATAAAAACTTTCCCATCGTGGCCAATTGCATCTATAGCATTGGAAAGAAGGTTTAAGAAAACCTGGTTGAGCTGCCCGGCAAAGCAATTTATTTCAGGAATATCTCCGAACGATTTTATCACTTCGATGTTTTGATGCCTGAGTTTATTCTGAAGAAGCAGAAGAGTGGACTCTATACCCTCATTGATTTCCGCTTTCACCATCTCCTCATCATTAAGCCGTGAAAAGCTTCTCAATCCCTTTACAATTTCAGCTGTGCGTCTCGATCCTTCTTCGATTCCCCTGATCAGTGAATTGATTTCATCCATGGTGTATTTTAGATCTATCCGGTTCCGGTGAACTTTTATTTCTGCCATCCTGGTTGTGTAATTGCTTTCATTAAGCGTTGAGTACATCTCAAGCAGATTCATAATATCCCCAATATCCTTTTTCAGGGGATTCACGTTGGAAGAAACAAAATTGATTGGATTATTAATCTCGTGGGCTATGCCTGCTGTGAGCTGCCCAACCGATGCCATTTTTTCTGAATGCACTAATTGAGACTGGGCTTGCCGTAATGCATCCAGTGTGGATTCCAGCTCACGGGTCTTGATTTCTACATTCTCCTTTTGCGATTCCACTAGTTCCTTTTGTTTTGAAATCTCTCTGGTGCGCTCAGCAACCTTTTGTGAAAGCAGGTTTTTTTCATTGATGAGCTGCCTTTGGTTGAGCCGGATAATAGCAAGAATTAAAAGTGAAAACCCGATACAGTATAAGAGATATGCCCACCACGTTCTATACCATGGCCGGTCAATTGAAAATGCAAACATGGCTTCCTGACCTACTACGTCATACATATTTTTTGAACGGACATGAAAAACATATTCACCCTCAGTAAGGGATGAATATTCCTTCCGGGTATCATCATACCATGCGCTCCAGGTTTTATCCTGCCCTTCTAAGTAATAGCTGTATAACACCTCGTTACCCGCATCATACATTGCTGCTGCAAAATCAAAAGATACAGACGGGGTTTTATAGGGGAATGATTTTTTAAATACCTCGTTTTGCAAAACTGATACAGACTGGCCGGGAAAGAAAAAGGCACCGTTAAAAATTACAGTATCATTCACGCGAACCATCCTTATCAAAGTGGGAAAACTTCGGTCATAGGATTTCTTTACTGAAGTATTGTACCTGTAAAGCCCATCAGTAGTTGAGATCCAGAGCATATCATTGCTGAGAAAAAAGTTCCAAACTCCGGTCGAAATTTTCTTCCATGGCAGTGTATCCCATATATATTCAGTATTGTGCCGGCTTAGATTCCCAATGCGCTGATTGTTTAAAAACCAGATTTTATTTTCATAGTCCACATAGGGTACTGCAACCTCACCTTTATTACCAAGGGCTCTGTTCATGGTCGTATCCGGAACAAAATAATTTGTGGCATCATCATAAACCAGAAATCCTTCATAAGATGTACCGGCATAAATACGATTGTGAAAGGAAAAAAGGTAGGATATATTGTCGGCCCGAAAGGCAGCTTTCACAGGCACTTCAGAGAATTCAACACTCAATGACAAGCCTTTGCTGAAATCAATTTTATACAGCTTTTCTTTTCCGGCAAATAAAATACCAGAGGAATTCATGACCATTTGCTTTATCTGTATATCAAATCCCTTCAGTTTTCCCATGTATTTCCATCCATAACCATCCTTTTTTATCACTCCGATTCCACCCTTCTGCAAACCTGCCAGTACAACATCCTCAAACACCGGAGAGTGATATAAAAAATAAGCCGCCTGATCACTGATCCTTTGTGTAGACTCTGAACGCTGAAAAAAAACACCTGCTGTGGAAGAAATAAAAAGATCATTATTTACATCCAGCATGTACCACGCATCAGGAAATGAAGGTCGTTTAATAAAGTGGGGGTCATGTTCATAAGGCACTGCCTCAAATAAGCCTGATTGGTATATTGCGGCATATAGCTTATCTTGGTAAATATGGCTGCATAATACCGTACCAGGCAGACCATTCTTATCATTAAAATTTTCAATTACGATAGGGTAGTCGATGCGGCTGATGCCAGCGGATAGGGCAAGCCACAGCCCGTTATTCTGGTCTTTATACATTCCTAATATACTATTGTCAATTAATCCGTCCTGCTTGTTGATGTTGTCAAGAATTTTACCGGAATTGGTGATAATTAAAACTCCATGCTCATTGGTTCCTATTGCAATAGCATCATCCTGAATAAAAAGAGCACAATTAATATCAGTGAGGCGCTTATCATCATTCATCAAAACCAGATTTTTACCATCCCAGTTAAATATTCCTTGCCGGGTAATAACCATTAAGGCAAAAGGTGTGTGGGGAATAGAGCTGCGTACAATAATTTCTACAGGAATTACTTCCCCGAAAAGCTGCGTATTCGTGATGAACTCAAAATTATTTCTGAATAATTTATACAGCCCCCGGTGCAGGAGATTGACCGTTAAACGATTATTTAAAATTCCACACCATGTAATTTTCTCCCTCGTGTGCAAGATATCCATCTGGTGATTTGCAAATCTGAAAATAACGGAATCAGCTACGAAATAGACAGAGTCATTTAAACAAATGGTTTTTATAATTTCAAAATGATATCCTTTTACAAGCTGCACTAATGACCGGTAGCAAATGAGGCCGGTGGAGTCAGGAGTAAGATAACCGAGCTCATCACTTCCACCGAAGTAGATTGTTTTCATTGAATTGCTTGCTAATGTTTTTCCCCCGTTATTTATATTACCGGTATTCTTTACATCACGCCAGTTTGCCCCGTCAAATTCAAGAAGAACAAACCCGTTTGCTATGTACATGATATCCCTGCTGTCAGATATGATATCAAAATTCTGGGGTCCGGCTGTATAATGTTTTGAGAGATAATCAGCTTGTGAAAAATTACGGATGAACAGATGCTCACGCTGACCATAACTAATGTTGTGACAGAATAATAATATGCTTGAAAGAATGAAATATCTTATGATTACTCCCTCATTCACGTGCTAAAAATAAATTTTTATTGGAGGTATTGTTTTTACAAAAAAACCGGTCTATATTTCGAACCTGAAATTTTTAAAATGTTTCAGGAAGCAGTGTCCCTGAATTTTCATCACGATTTGAATGACTTATTAATTTAAATTTTTTTAACTTTTTAAATAATCCGTTATGCCCCCGCAAGGTGAATTCAAACCCCCCAAACCAAAAGTCAAGCTATTAATTGTAGGTGTTGGAGCTTTTTTACTTGGAGTTTTGGTAGGATTGACACTCAAGTCTCTGCAATAATTCATTTCTTTGCATCAGAGGATATGGTTCTTCTGTAAACTATGATGCATATGCGAACACTCTTACTTGTTGTATTATATCTCTTTGCCCAGGCATGCAGCTCTAAATCTTCAACGAAGGATATTGCGAAAGATTCAGTAAGCTCTACTATTCCTGAGAGCAGGACAGCAACAGTCAACACCGTTGCTGAGCCTGAATTCCCATACAACCTACGCAAACCTGCGGAGAAATACAAAATGCCTAAGGCACTCACCGAGATTTCTGCCATTTCAATGTACAGGAAATCAAAGCTTATATGTGCACAGGATGAGGAAGGAAAATTATTTATCTATGACATGAAGAAACAAGAGGTGAAACATCCGGTGAATTTCGGAAAGAAAGGCGACTATGAGGGAATAGCAAATGTGCATGATACCCTCTATGTACTTAGCAGCAATGGCAAGCTGCATCAGATTCTCTACTTTGATTCACCGGAGCAGCATACGAATGTAATCAGCACCCCGCTCAATAAAGAAAATAATACCGAAGGATTATGTTTTGATTCGCTCAATCACCGCCTGCTGATTGCATGCAAGAATAAACCTGGTAATGGCATAAAAGGCGCAAGAGCAGTCTATGCTTTTGACCTAGGCACCATGATGTTTATTCAGCAGCCTGTTTTTACGGTGAAACTTGAAGAGCTGAAAAGGTTTTTAATGGCCAGTGAGCAGCAAAAATTACTTGCTGATGAATTAAAAAATCTATTTGACCCCGAGGACGGTGATGCTACATTTCAGCCATCAGAAATTGCCATTCATCCTTTAACCAATGATGTTTACCTTATTTCAACAGTTGGAAAATTACTTGTTGTTCTCAACAGTGAGGGTAATATAAAAATGATTGAGTCACTAAGCTCAGATATATTCAAGCAACCTGAGGGATTATGCTTTAAATCGGATGGAACATTATTTATTTCAGATGAGGGTAGAAGCGGCCATGGTAACATCCTTGAATTCAAATACCAGGGCGATGCGAAATAAATTTATACGTTATTCTGCTTACAATCTACATAAAATAAATTTACTTATCCGTGCATTTGTAATGCTCGCCATTCTTTTATTAAGAGCAGCAACAGCGTTTACCCAAATTCCAGATAGCAATAACGTTACGGCTCCTTCAGATAGCAGTTCCGGTATCAATTCACTTACGGTTGGTGATGATAGCATTAAGAATCAGGTTTTACCTGATAGCAGTGAAAATCCTTACAAAAAAGGAAGCAGCAGCAACTATTATTTAGGAGATAGCACCATTACCCTTGCTGCCAGTGACAAGTACCATTCAAATTTTCTGGGGAAGCTGATCCTTGGCAGCCACTACCGAAAAGTATGGGGAGCACCCATTACCATTCACTACCTCGATATGGAACACATGCGGGGAGGACTCACACCGCTTAAGCGCGGTGGAGGATTGCAAACCAAATCATTGCGCTTAATGGGTGCAGACAGTAACCAGTACGTCATCAGAACTATTGATAAGGATCCTTCGAAAACGGTGACTGCTGCATTTCAAAATACTATACTTACCGATTTGATCCAGGATCAGATTTCAGCCTCACATCCCTATGCATTTCTGGTTATCCCCTCTCTCGCAAAATCAGCAAACATCTACCATACTAATCCAAAAATTTTATACGTCACTGACGATCCGGGACTTGGTAAATTCAGGGATGATTTTAAAAACAGAATGGTGCTGTTCGAAGAGCGGATACTTACCAATGCTGATGTCGAAGAAGGATTAAGCGGATTTAGAAAAGTGAAATCAACATTCGAGGTTTATGAGGCAATACAAAAAAATGCTGATAACTATGTAGATGAAAAATTTCTGTTGCGCTCCCGCTTGTTCGATATGTGGATTGGTGACTGGGATCGCCATGAAGATCAATGGCTCTGGGCTGAGTTCAAACAACCGGACGGAACCAAAATGTATCGCCCTATTCCACGCGATCGCGACCAGGCTTTCTTTACCTTCGACGGGGTACTGCCAACCATTGCAAGTTTGAATATTGCAGCTACTAAAAAAATGCAGCGGTTCCGGCCAATGCCCCGCACCATTGAATGGTTCAACTTTAATGCTCGTAATGTTGATCACAACCTGCTTACAAGAATGACGCAGCAGGACTGGCGGGATATGGCTGACAGCATGCTGATCACCATTTCTGATCAAAATATTGAAGATGCATTCAGGGTATTGCCTGATACGATATATAATCTTTCAGCACCAGGCATCATAAAAAATCTGAAGTCACGCAGAAATAACCTGCCCCTGATTGCAGATGACTATTATAGATTCCTTTCCCAAAATGTAACCATACTTGGTACTAACAAGCAGGACTATTTTGAGGTGAAGCATTCTGTTCCTGACGTAACTAATATTTCAGTTTATGAATACAAAGATGGGGTAAGAGGTAAACTTTATTATCGCCGCACCTTTACCCAGGATGAAACCCGCCAGATCCAGCTTTACGGATTAAATGCCAATGATGTTTTTCATTTAGAGGGGAAAGCCTCAGCAAGCCCGGTGATACGGATTATCGGGGGTGAGGGAATAGATACAATTACGGATATAGCGAGGATAAGCAGTTTATTCAAAAAGACAAAAGTGTATGATACCAAAGAAGGAAATGTATTGAATCTGGGCTCCGAAGCAAGAAGCAAAACATCAAATGACTCTATTTTTAACAACTATTCTCACCATAGCTATGATTATAACCACAAGTTGTTCTATCCCTATTTTGGTTATGGTGTTGATGATGGCGTCTTCCTTGGAGCTGCACTGTCCTTTGTGTCCTATGGATTTAAGAAAGGACCATGTGCAGCAGACATGCCATGCTACAACAGTGCACCCTATGCATCAAAGCAAACGATAGGGTTTGATGTTGCAATGAAAACGCGCGCATTTAATTTTTTCTACCGCGCAGATTTTTCTGATGTACTGGGAAAACTCAATCTGAACATTGATGCTAAAGTTCAGGCACCCAACTTTCGCTATAACTTTTTTGGTTTTGGTGATACCACGTTGTTGCTTTATCCTGCGAAAGATTACAGGCTGCGCATCAACAGCATATATCTTTTTCCATCCCTTGAAGCCGGTGATCTGAATAAGGTTCGCTTCCAGTTTGGTCCGCTGTATACTGAAGCTCGTGTCACCAATGATTCCATTGCAGGTGATACTGTTAATATCTTTCCCGATCTTACCCAGAATGATTTTCTGCGCAAGAGCTATATTGGATTAAACACACAATGGACATATGATCCGTTTATTGAGGATTCACTACCAAAATTCGAAATTCGGTTCAAGGTCAATGTGGGCTACCTCAAGCAGGTTGAAAGCAATGACATTGAGTTTGGGTTTGCGCGCGGCTATGTTTCATTC
>JBDSEA010000139.1:0-6791 GCA_039920305.1 Chitinophagales bacterium | reverse complement strand
GGAGCATTATATAAAAAGCTGAAGAATCTCATCGGCTTTACACCATCCAATATTCATTACTATCAAACCGCCCTTCGCCACAGTTCCATTTCAGAAAAGGAATATGAAAGCAATGAGCGGCTCGAGTTTCTGGGTGATGCCATACTCGGCGCGGTGATCGCATCATACCTCTATAAAAAATTCCCTTACAAAAATGAGGGATACCTTACTGATATCCGCTCAAAGATGGTAAGCCGCAGCCAGCTCAACACTATCGCTCATAAGATGGGAATTGATCAGCTATTGAATTTCAACGGTGCTGATTCCCTGCTTAATAAAAAATCCCTTTCCGGTAATGCACTTGAATCCCTCATGGGCGCAGTATTCCTCGATAAGGGATTTGCCAGTACCCAGCAGTTTATCTTAAGGAAAATTATAGTTCCTTACCTAAATATTGACGAAATTGAAATTAGTGAGTTCAATTACAAAAGCAAATTGCTCGAGTGGTCGCAGAAGACAGGACGATCGCTGGTGTTTGCTCTAAAGCATCATGCACGATCGCACCAGCATTCCCTGTATCATGTTGCTGCTATTATAGATGGAAAAGAATATGGCAAAGGTGAAGACACCAACAAAAAAAATGCAGAGAAGCTTGCTGCGAAGCATGCTTTTGAAGTATTAAAGCTTTCTGTTGAGGAATTTATGTGAAGGGGCTTATTCTTCTTTCAGCAACAAGCCAACCTGGCCTGAAACCACATTGTACCACCTCTCCATCTGTTCTTTTGGTGCAAGCCCTACGTGAACAAACCGGATAATGCCCCTTCTATCAACAATACAAATCACAGGATAGCCACCGATCAGGTAATCCTTCACCACGTTATCGCATGCGACGTGCAGGGAATTATCAGGATTTCGCTGATCGCAGGCAGCCATCACCGGATACTCCATCGGAGGGAGATGGAATGAGGATCGCAGGGTTTGTGCCAGGCCGGTATTGAGTGAATCGCTGTTAAAGTCCAGCACATCCTGCTTTGCGTTGGGTATCACTGAAAGGATTTTGAAGGGATGACCCTTGAAATCCTTCTGGAGCATGTTCAGAACTTCGATGTTTTTCAGGGAGGCAACATTAACCAGGTTCCCAAAGGCAAGCAATATCACCTGGTCTTTGAAAAAACCCTCATCAATATTTTCCCCGGATATCGCAGTGCCCGCAATCGGGGGCATGGGAAGGTTGATAAGCTGCTGCGGACGGTACCAGGTCGAATCCATCACCTGGGCATGAGCCTGCAGAAAGAGCATCGTTAGAATAACCGCCGAAAAAGTGTTTTTCAAGATGATGATTTTTAGAAAGGAAGTTTACAAAGTGAAATTAAAGATCAAATTTATATTCACCTACTTCGGCAGCAGAGTTTCTTTTGATTCGGATTTGTTCCGGTACAGGCTCTTGTCTACTGATGATGCCATTTTTTGAGTATCCAGCTCTTCCCCTAAAAATTCTGCAATGCTTTCCGCAACTTCAAGGGGATCTTCAATCACATCCGTGTAATTCACATAAAGGACTTCTATATTCGGCATTCGCCTGAACAGCATTTCGGCTTTATCAATTTGCTTATTAAATGCCTCAGCAAGAACGATCGGGTAGGCATCCCGGCTCACCTGCCTTGTTTTGCCAAGCATGATCTGCTGCGATTTGAGTATCTCAGCCATGTCCCGCTTCATGAAGATGATCTTATAGTCGTACTTGTTCGGAAGGTTGGCGAGAAGGGGGGCAATGATCTTTACAGATTTGCTATTTGCCTCATCAATCCAGCTTGAATCCGTCAGGAGCTTCTTTACCTTGTCATATTCATAATAACCCTTCGGATTGTTGTCATCAGGCTGGCGCTGCTTATCAGTCAGAATTTCCATACCTCCTGCATCCAGCATCTGCATCATCATGGAAGTACCACTACGCGGAAGCCCTGAAACAATAGTGATCGTCCCCTTTATTTTCTGTGCTATAAAGTCCCGGTGCTCCTCTGCTTTTTCAGGCTTCTTAAGATTTTCTTCGTACAGCTTTATCAGCCACAGATGCGCACGTCTGTTACCGGGCATCAGCGCGCAACAAATCTCGAATGCCTCCGCGGCATTTTCATAATCCTCAAGGTTCATAAGGGCTTCACCAAGATGGTAGTGCGCAAGCGGGTAATAATATTGCAACCCTATTGCATTAAGCGCTGATTCCGCCGCTTCTTCAAACTTATTCAGCCGCAGGTTACTCACCGCCAGTCCATGATGTGCGGCAGCATTCCGCGGATCGAGCTCAAGTGCATTTATAAAAGCCCGGCACGCATCATCATAATGGTGCGTGCGCAAATAAATTCTTCCGATCTGCACATGAAGCGCCGGCATGTGCGTAGCTTTTTCAGCCGATTTTAAAATTTCCAGCGCTTTTCTCGGCTTGTATTCCAGAAGCAATAATGCAGCTTCCATCAGATCCAATTGAATCATGTGGGAGCCTTCCTGCTTTTTCACCTTGTCAAGCGTGGCGCGGAACTCAGGTACTTTGCGAAGCGACTGATAGCAGGTGATCAATGATAATCCAAACCGGAGCTGTGGATCTTCAGAAAACAGTTTTTCCAAAAGCTCTGCCGCCTTTTCATAATGCTTGCGATAGATGAGTATGCGCGAGAGGTAATAATCTGTTTCGCGCTTGTTGCTCTCCATAGCTTTCTTCTTGTCTTCACCCGGGTCTTCAATATATCCGAGGGCTATCAGCTGGTTCATTGCCTCCTGTGCCGCCCATGGATCTTCCTTTATATCAGCAGGATGCATCCCGCCATCCCCCTCCACATTTTCCCAGCTGTCAATGTATTCAGGTGAAACTTTTTCATCAAAAACCTGCACAAGGGGTTTGCCATCCATGTCTTTGCCTACCGGCAAACCAAACAGTGTGAGCAGCGTGGGTGTTATGTCCAGCAAGGTGGCGCCGTACACACGCTCATCATTTATTATCCCCGGTCCCTTCATGCACAGGATGCCGAATTGCGAATGCTCATGTGCAGGACCTGCAGGCTCCTTTGGCAGCTTGTTGGGACGGAGATGATCAGAATGAAAGCCATGATCGGATAGCAGGATCACCGTGGTGTCATCTCCTGCAAGATCTATCAGGCGCTGAAGCATCATGTCATGAAACCGGTAACAGCTTCCGACCACATCTTTAAACATCTCGTACACCTTATCCGGAATGCCCTTGCGCTGAGGCGGATGATACTTCATGAAGCCATGGCAGAAATGATCCACCGCATCATGATACACAGCCATGAATTCCCAGTCAGTATTCCTGATTGCCCAGGTAGATGCATTGTGAATGCTTGCAGCGTGTGCAAGGATATTGGAGATCATCGAATAGCCCTTTTGAAAATCATCGCTGTTTTCACTGGCTGCGCCGGGAACAAAGGGAAGCATGTGCCCGGCGGTGATCTCAGCCGGATGAATTCGCAACTCCGCCATCAGCTCTTCAATCTCCTTCGGAAATACAGCGCCTTGCGGAAGCGGGCTGGGCTGGCCATAATAGCCATTCATCTTCTGGTAGAAGTTGGAAACCATAACACCGTTGATGGACTCAGCAGGATGGCTGGGCCACCACCCAACAACGTTGGTTTTGATTCCGTTTTGTGAAAGGATATTCCAGATTGCTTTCACTTTACGCGACGAGCCAAGCACCGGGCGTATCGTCATCTTCTCAGTGTCAGGCTCTACAAATCCCAGGATGCCATGCTTGTCACCGAGCTTGCCGGTGGCGATGGAAGTCCACAGGATGGGTGAAAGGGGTGGATCAAGGGTCGCAAGATTTCCAATCACGCCGTTGTTCACGAGACCTTCCAGCGTTGGCATCAGTCCCTGGTCCATCAGCGGGTTGATCACCTTCCAGTCGGCGGCATCCCATCCGATCAGTAAAACTTTTTTAGCTCTTCGCTTGCTCATTTTTTTCTTCTTCCTTTTTACGCTTCATCTCCTCACGCTTCTTCTTCATCTCCTCTGATTTTTTCTTGTTTTCTTCCGCTTGCTTTGCCATCCGCTCCAGCAGCTCTTTCTCGTACCCGCTCTCAATGCGTTTGTGGCGCCATGGCTTTACTGCAATGTCACCCAGAGCAAGCAAGCCAAGGCCACCCTCATTCGTGATCTCGATCTCCTTGCCGGTAGCGCGGTCATAAATTTTTAAAGGGTCACTCATTGTTAATTCTTTTTGAAATAAACAGGAAAGGTAAATCTGACCATTCAATAAGTTGCGAAGATATTTATCATCTATCCCTCACAGAAATAATTAAGAATCAGGATTAATGCGTTGTTGCATATTCTGACCAAATGAATTTTACTATTCGAACATTTATCCGAAGATTTCGTCGGGATAGCCTATCCCTGGCGGGTCGCTCGCCAGCGTTGCCCGCTTCCGTTTAAACTCAACATTCAAAAGTAATTACAAAATTCTATTTTTAAACTTTACTAAAAATGGGTAGCCGATAATATGTTTTATTAGTCATCTACTGTTAGCTGTTAATAGCATTTTATGATATGCATTGTTATTGCCGACGCTTATCTTATTACTATTGAATGAATTGTAGCCCGGCTTCAGAACAATCCGGCTATAGCTATTGAGAGGGTCGCCTTGAATATTGATGGCATATTGTCAGCTTTGGAAGAAAAAGAAATTGACATTGTCCTGACTGCGTATGATCTGCCGAAATGTCCGCAGGTACTCGCAATGCTCTCCGCAAAATATCCACATGTGAAAGTTATTACAATGGCTTTTAAAATTACAGATGACTATCTCAGTTTCCTGCAAGCGCATGAGCCGCATGGCAGCATCATGAAAAATGATGAGCCTGAAGTTTTACATGAAGCCATACAGCAGGTATACAAATTTGATTTCTATTATACCCCCGGTCTTGAGCGGCTATTGCATGAATATCAAAGGAAAAAAACGGTGGGGCACCCGGTAATAAATCTTACGCGTAAGGAAAAAGAAATTCTTCTTTTGATGGAAGAGGGCAGCAGCAGAAACCAGATAGCGCAACAGCTTAACGTTACAGTAAACACCATTGACGGACATAGCAAGGACATCTTTAATAAGCTCGGTGTTCATAAGGCGCAACAGGCGGTAATAAAAGCAAGAAAGCTCGGCTTGCTGGATTGATTCTTAATACCCCAATAAATTGTACACAACAAATAGGGTTAGGCTCTGCCGATAATCGGGGAGCGGTTTCTTGTGTTGTTTGCGGGAATCGGGTGCACGTAAGTTTGCCTTTCACTTTTATGCACATGCGCACCACTTTTACTGCAACAAAAATTTTTACAATCCTTTTTGGTTTTATTTTGTTGTGCCGCACATGCAGTAAATATTTTCTGGCACAAATCATTTTCTTTTCACTTCTACAATTTCATCCCACTAATTTTTCCGTTTCGCTCTTACTTGTAAGTAACAGTTTGCTCTCCAAAGCAAGCTACAAGTGGCGGAACAGGGCGAAGCCGCCTTGCCTGATGCTGTGTTAATTAACCTGCGGGTTGTTGATGTACATCGAATGAGAAATAAACTTTTCTCATAGCGCCACGGGCAAGCGGAATTTGTAGCTTCACAGTTACAAACCATCATTCAACAATGGATAAATACCTGCTGATTTTCTTCTTTTCTACAATGTTCAACTTTTTTCAAAATAGTCAAGCACAAAACTTGGTACCAAATCCAAGCTTTGAGGTTTATGATTCTTGTCCTGATGATGTTGGAGAAATTGATAGCGCCATAGGGTGGAGTAATTTTGGTAACGGATCTTATGCAGGTGCATCTTCCCCTGATTATTTCAATTCCTGTGCGGACGCATCAGTTTTTCCCGATTCATTAGTTAGCGTGCCCCATAATCAAGGGGGATATCAGTACGCAGCGACGGGAAATGCATATTGTGGAATCATTTGTTACGCAGTTACCTTTCCTGATTATCGTGAAATAATTGGATGTCAACTAATTAACCCGTTGGAAATTGGAGCAATATATCATATAAGTTTCAAAATTAATTGCTCTTTCGGAGGATATATGGGAAATTACCTTGCTTCAAATGGCTTGGGTGTAAAACTTACAAATATTCCTTTCACCAACAACAATCCAATTCCAATTGATAATAATCCTCTCTTCTATTCCAGCACGATTTTTACGGACACATTGAATTGGACAACAATTGAGTATGATATTGTAGCCGATTCCGCTTACCAGTATATAGCAATTGGGAATTTTTTTGACGCACTACATACTGACACAATTCACCTGGGGTCTTTTATTTTTAGGTCTTACTACTATATTGATGATGTATCATTAATTAAGGAAACAGAAAATGGAGTTAATACGCTATATCAAAACGGATTGAGTGTTTTTCCCAATCCTGTAAATGACGTTCTCTATGTGAGAAAGGAAGGCTGTTCTGTTCATCTGATAACTCTTATTAACAAAATGGGACAGATTTTTTTTCAACAGGCAGAAAATTTTTCAAATAGTAATAACATTAGCATTGATGTAAAAAAATTTCCGGCAGGTATCTATTTCATACAGTTGAATGATGAAAAAAAAGTGCAACAGCATTTGCTGTTGATTCAACATTAATTTTTACTTCTAAATTTTTACCAAATGAAAAATCTAATCACTTTAGTGATCGGGATGATCACGCCTTTAATATTTCTTTCGCAGAATATTACCGCACAATGCTCTTCCTGGTGCTTAGTTGGAAATGGCTTAAGTGGTGGAGAAATTCTAGGCGCGACGTCAGGTGCTTTTCCTTTAACAATTC